>CAZZPI010000075.1:4037-8725 GCA_964655865.1 uncultured Nitrospiraceae bacterium | reverse complement strand
CCGAAGGTCAAGAGCAGCATCGGAATCTGCGCACCTTGGCCGATGAGGAGCGGCTTTAGGATGTGATCCACCATAGAGACGACCCCGATTCCCCATGCGATCATCACAAGTCCCTTCCCGATAGGCCCGACCCATAAGAGATAGAGGGCAACCGGTCCCCAGACCAGCCCCGTGCCGCCCAGCGGAATCGGTGCGACAAGGATCGTCAGCGCCGTCAACACCACAGGAAAAGGAACGCCTAGGACCCCATACGCGGCGCCCGCCAGTACGCCCTGAGTGATCGCAGTCAGGAACATACCCTTCACGACGGCGCGGATGGTTTGGTCGAGCCGGTCGAAGATCCGCCGTTTGTGGCTCGCGTCCAATGGAATGACGTCATACACGGCGGACGCCCAGCGCTTGCCGTCTCGAAAGAAGAAAAACAGTGTGAACACCATGAAGAAAAAATTCGCGACCAGCAAGAAGGCGTTCCGGATCAAGTCGCTAAGCTCCCCGACCAGGAATTGACTGAGCGCCTTGGCACTCGAGATCAAGAACTGTTCGAGCCCCCCTTCTTTAAGTGCGACTTTCGATACCCACTCGTGCACCACACTGAGACCGAAGGGTCCCTTCGCGAGCTGCTCCGGCAGACGCTGGACCCAGCCGGATGCGACCCATTGACGGACGGCCTGTTCGGCCACCACAGCTTCCTTCACCAGCAAGGTGCCGAGCAATACGATCGGGACCACGCCGACCACCATGGCACCCGACGTGAGGATCGCCGCCGAAAATGTTTGGCGACCGCGCAGCCAGTGAGAGAGCCGGACGTGAACCGGGAAGGTCAAGTACGCCAAGATCAAAGCCCACAGGACCGGGATCAGGAAGGGGCGAAACATCAAGGCAATTTGATAGAGCAAGAGCGCCAGGACTGAAAAGAAGCAAACGCTAAAGACTTGTTGGCGGGTCATACAGGAAATCCCCCGGTCCTGAACGGCTCTCGTTGATAACAGAAAGCCCCGGGGAAGTCACGAGGGCGGGAGCACTTTCCCGCCGACGAGCGCGCACCGTCGTGTTGAGGGGCGACCGAGAAGAAAGCGGGGCCGGATCAAGGCGGGCTAAGCTTGCGCCTCTTGCTCCATCAAGGCAACCGGCCGTCCACGGTGGGAGACCATTTCCAACACGTTGTCGGACAGTCGGGGAACGTCTTCCGGCCAGTCCGTGATCCCCATATCGCAGCTCCCATGGAACTTGGCCCCTTCCTCCATGGCGAGCAGGGGAGTATGGACTTCGCCGATCAGGATAGCAGGCTTCAGCAGTTGAACCTTCTGCGTTGCATGGACGGTGGCCTTGACCCTGCCGCTGGCAATCAGGGAGCCGGCGCGGATGGTCCCCTTCACGACTCCGTCCTCGCCCACAACCACGGTTCCCTCGGTCAGGATATCGCCCTCCAACAGCCCGTCGATGCGGACCGTGCCGTCTACGCGTATCTCTCCCTTGAGTTCCACGCCCTTGGCCAGCAGGGTAATATTTTCATCTTCCACGAAGCCGTTTTTCTTCATCGTGCGCTCCCGGTCTGAGATCCGTCTAATCTGAGGCGGACGCTCCGTTCACTGCTGATCTGTACCATACTCCGCCCCCGCCGATCATCCTAGAAAAATCCGAAACCTCGCTTCAACCGGTCCCACAATCCTTCGCCATGGACTTCGCAATACGCGGTCGGCTCCGTACCTTCAAGAAAGACTTCGCTGATTCTCTCGGGACATTTGGAAGTGGCCAGTTGCCCGGTTTGGGGGTCCACCTCACGCGCAACCACCCCGCTCGGCACGTCGAAATCGACACCGTCGGGTGAAATCACCTGTCGAGCAAACTCCGTCCAGATGGGGAGGGCCGCCTGCGAACCGGTCAGTTTGACGGGCTGTTCGTCATCGAAGCCGACCCAGACCCCGATGACGATCTCCGGCGTGTACCCGATAAACCACGCATCGCGGTAACCGTCCGTCGTGCCGGTCTTGCCTGCGACCGGACCACGCAGTCCGAGTGTCTTGGCCTTCATAGCCGTCCCTCGCTCGATCACTCCCTTGAGCAGGGAGGTCACGAGATAGGCGGAGGACCTAGAAACGACTTGATGCCGCTGCGTCGTGTTGTGCCAAAGCGGCATGCCCTCAGAAGAAACGATCTCCCGCAAGGGCATCGGAGTGATCGCGATTCCGCCCTGCGCGAGGGCCCCGTAAGCCGCCGTGATGTCCAGAAGAGACACAGCCGCACTGCCCAGCGCGATCGAGAGATTGTCCGCCAGGGGCCCCTGTATACCGAGATTGCGTGCGACCTGAACGATGCGCTTGGCCCCGACCCGCTGGGCGATGCGCACTGCGGGGACGTTCAGCGATTGTTCCAGCGCCGTGCGGAACGTTACCTTGCCGCGAAATTGATGGTCGTAATTCTGCGGAGACCATCGACCGGTGCCTGACTCGAATGTCACCGGTTCGTCGGCCACAAGGCTCGCCGGTGTCATGGCCAGGCCAGCTGTGTCCTTTCCCATCTCGAATGCCGCCAGATACACGAACGGCTTGAAGAGGGAGCCCGGCTGACGCCTGGCCTGGATCGCCCGGTTAAACTGGCTTTGCCGGTAGTCCCGCCCTCCGAGCATCGCCAACATCCCGCCGGTTCGGACGTCCAATGCGACTAACGCACCTTGTAGGACCTCATCCTTCCGCTTGAGCGCCGGATAGGCCGCCTCGAGCTTCGCAAGTCCGCTCGATAGGGCATCTTGGGCCAGCCGTTGGAGCATCGGATCCAAGGTCGTATATATCCGGGCGCCGTCGGGCAAGGCCCGGCCGGTCATTTCCTCCGATTGGTAGAGCAGGTAGTCCACAAAATAGGGAGCGTCCGCCAAGCTGGCTTGCGGCACGACGACGCGAATCGGTCGATTGACAGCGGCCGTCCATTGTGCCTCAGAGAGACGATGTTCGTCCTTCAGCCGCTGAAGAACGGCATTTCGACGGTCTTTCGCCACGGCAGGATTTCTCACCGGTGAGTAGATGTTGGGGCCCTTGACCATCCCGACGATCATCGCGATCTCGTCGATAGACAACTCCTGCACCGTTTTGCCGAAAAAGCGGTGTGCCGCCTCCCCGACCCCGTACACCGACACGGAGCCCACCTGCCCCAGATAGATCTCATTTAGGTAGCTCTCGAGAATCTCCGCCTTCCGGTACTTCACTTCCAGCACCAACGCCGCGATCGATTCCTTCAGCTTACGAGTCCACGTTCGTTGCGGAGAATAAAAGAGATTTTTCGCCAACTGCTGCGTGATCGTGCTGCCGCCTTGGACCACCCCGCCCTTCGTCAAATTCGCCCAGATCGCGCGCCCGACTGCCATCGGATCGATCCCCACATGCGCGAAGAAGCGGCGATCCTCGATGAGCAGCAGCGTCTCGACCAGCTCCTTCGGAATCGTATCCAATGGGAGCCATTCACGCACCTGTCGAGATGTGCCGCGGAGCCCGCTGATCAACTGCGGCTCGAACGAGACAGGAAACATCTCGTCGCCGGATTCGAGCGAGGTGATCGCGATCACCTGCCCCTCCTGTAGACTCAACCGGATCTTCGTCGCCGGCAATTGGAGATCGGGGAATCCTCGGAGGAAGATATCCACATGATCCGGCCCCAGGCGGTATTCACCCGGCGACCGGACCTCGTCCACCACGAGGCGATAGCTGAGGCGGTCCAGCCGCTCCAAGAGATGAGCCTCTTCGATTCGCATCCCCGGGGCGAGCAGGTAGGGCGCGCCATAGATCAAGATGGGCGGATGGTCCTCTCCCTTCGGCAGCGCCAAGCCCGCAAAGGAGGCCGCGCCGTAGATGGCGAGGGCTACCCCAGTGAGGACGATGATGAAGAGCGCAAGAATGAAACTCTTCTTCATTCCAGAATTATCGCACGGGCCTCAGAATTCCCCGAGCGTAGGCACAGCATACGCGAAGCCCGCAGGAGAAGCGAATGGGAGGCGCCGCTGTGCACACAGGATTCGATCAGAAAAAAATGGCTCTCTACAGTTTCGTGTGGGTCATTCTTTTCCTTCTCCCTTGAGGGGAGAGGGTCAGGGTGAGGGTGGCCCCCACCCTCGCCCTCCCCCTCGGTGTGGGGAGGGAATCTTGAAAGGGCAGATCACCCACACTATCCTGTCAAGAGCCACAATTAACCATGCAGACCAGCCCTCTCGCAGGAAAACCGCCGCAAGCCTCTATGCTCGTCGACGTGCCTCGGCTCGTCACGACGTACTATGTCGAGCAGCCGGATCCGACCGTTCGCGACCATCGGGTGTCGTTCGGCACATCAGGCCACCGGGGCTCGGCGCTCAAACGTTCCTTCAACGAAGCGCACATTCTTGCCATCACGCAGGCGATTTGCCGGTATCGCCGGCAACAACGGATCGACGGGCCCTTGTTCCTCGGCAAGGACACCCATGCCCTGTCGGAACCGGCGTTCGCGAGCGCTCTCGAAGTCCTCGCCGCCAACGAGGTGCAGGTCATGATCGACCATAACCGAGGCTATACGCCGACGCCGGTCATTTCCCATGCCATCCTCACGCATAACCGGGGTAGGAAGACCGGCCTCGCCGACGGCATTGTCATTACCCCTTCGCACAACCCCCCGGAGGACGGCGGGATCAAGTACAACCCGCCGCACGGAGGACCTGCCGATACGCAGGT
>CAZZPI010000075.1:0-4027 GCA_964655865.1 uncultured Nitrospiraceae bacterium | reverse complement strand
CCAGGCGAACGCGCTCCTGGCTGAAAACCTGACCGGCGTGAGGCGCATCCCCTTCCATCGCGCCCTGTGTGCATCCACGACCCATCGCCACGACTACGTCGGCTCCTATGTCGGCGACCTCGCCGCAGTCGTCGAAATGGAGCAGATTCGAATGGCCGGGCTCAAGATCGCCGTCGATCCTTTAGGAGGCTCGGGGGTGGCGTACTGGTACCCGGCGGCGGAACGCTACAAGCTGGACCTCACCGTGGTCAACGAGTCGGTCGATCCGACCTTTCGCTTCATGCCGCTGGACTGGGACGGCAAGATCAGGATGGATTGCTCCTCGCCCTTCGCCATGGCCAACCTGATCGCGCTCAAGGATCGCTTCGATGTCGCATTCGGCAACGATGCCGACAACGACCGGCATGGGATCGTCACCCGCTCGGCCGGCCTGATGAATCCCAATCATTATCTCGCCGTGTCGATCGCCTATCTCTTCACCCATCGTCCTGGCTGGAAGCCGGACGCGGGGATCGGCAAGACCCTGGTGAGCAGCAGCCTCATCGATCGCGTGGCGGCGAAGCTCAAGCGAAAGCTGATCGAAGTGCCCGTGGGCTTCAAGTGGTTTGTGGACGGGTTGCTCGACGGCTCGCTCGGTTTCGGCGGCGAAGAAAGCGCGGGAGCGTCGTTCCTCCGCCGTGACGGCACCGTTTGGTCCACCGACAAGGACGGCATCATCATGGATCTCTTGGCTGCCGAGATGACCGCGACGACCGGCAAAGACCCGGCGCAACTCTACCGTGACCTGACCAGCGAACTAGGTGAGCCGGTCTATGAGCGGATCGACGCCCCGGCGACGCCGGAACAGAAGGCGATCCTCGCGAAGCTCTCGCCCGATCAGGTGAACGCGACCGAGCTCGCCGGAGATAAAATCGTCGCGATGCTTACCACCGCGCCGGGCAACGGCGCCGCGATCGGCGGGTTGAAAGTCGTCACGAGCCAAGGCTGGTTTGCCGCTAGGCCCTCCGGCACCGAAGACGTGTACAAACTCTACGCCGAGAGCTTCCGAGGCAAAGAGCACCTGAAGCGGATTCAGGAGGAGGCCCAGGCGCTCATCGCCAAGGTGCTGGCAGCACCCTCTAAGTAGCTCGGCATACCGGAGCCCCCTCGCTATATGACTGCACCAGTGCGCTATTGTGCGACCTGAGACGACGAAGGCTTGCCGAAGAGCAGTCCATAGATGAACGAGGGAACGCAAAAGCCGGTGCTCACATTCACACATGCCGCTGCGACTAGCGACCATCCTATGATCCGACCGAGCAACGGCGTACCGGTCTGAAAGCTCCATGCGGCTCCGATCAGCATAAGGGTGGCCAGCAGGCACGCAAACCGCCTCGGAAGGGGGTAGCGGGGGAGCGGCGGTCCACCGACCCAGTGACGGAGCCCGTAGGTATAGAGCGCATCGAAGGGATGGCCCGGCAGGATTGCCCCCAAGGCTGCGAACGGGACCAGCCACCATAGCACCGTTGCAGACGCCAACGCTGTTCCGACGGCGGCCCACAGCATGCAGATCGCCGGCGCAAGCCGCAGCCAGAAATCGATCCGTCCCGCCGTGTCGTCGAGTCCGACGAACCCCTGCATCTCCAGATTGCGCTTCGTCCGGTGTGAACATGTGGGCATTGTGTCGCTCCTCCCCATGGTTCGGGTGGGGCTGGTCTCACGGCGTGAGACCAGCCCCATTCCCATCTCAGATGGTCTCGACTGCTACCGACACGGCCACCGGGTTCGCGACTGTGTCATAGATCGGCGAGAACCTGGTCAGCTCTTGGAGCTGCTCCGCCGATGCGTCCGATTTGACGCGGAAGGTCGCGCGGATATTCTGGTAGCCTCGCCGAACCTGATCGGATAGGCCGAGGAATCCGCGCAGGTCGATGTCGCCTTCAAGCTGCGACTCGATGGCTTCCACTCGGATGCCACGCGCGGTTGCGTGATACACCATCGAGGTGGTGAGGCAGGCCGCCAAGGCGTGCAGCAGATACTCAGCGGGATTGGCTCCCTGGTCTTCCCCCAGCAGGACCGGTGGCTCGGCTGCGTCCAACACGAAGGGCTTGGTACGGACGGTATCCTCTTGGCCCGCGCCATAAAACCCCTTGATGGTGGAGCGATTATGGCCTCCATTGATCCACCGATTGCCGGCGCGGAACCGGAATTGCGCCAGCACCGGCTTCTTGGTGACCGCTGTGATGGTCTCCTGCATTTTCGTCACGTTGACCCCGTTGATCTTCTCTTCCATGACACAGTCTCCTTTCCTGGCATGTAGGATGGTATGAAAGAACACCTGGTCGGCGTACCGATAAAAGTCCTCCAGGCGCATCGGCTTTCTCCTCTCCGCATTCGGTGGAGACCGGCCGTTCTCCACTTTCGTTGCGGCACGGAGGGAGAGCAATACAGGAGCTGTGCCACTCCCATTTGCTGTGTTCTTTATGAAGATCGACGCGGAGTTAGAGGAAGGAAGGCGAGCGAGAAGTCGAAAGGGGACTTCGCAAGTTGCGAGATTTCACGAGCGGCTCTTGCGAGATCTGGCGAAAGAAAAGGGGCGCTAGCGAGGCTTCTTGATGCCGAGGGCCTTCATGCGGGATGACAACGTCGAGGGATTCATGTCGAGGAGCTTGGCGGCGCCTTTCTCGCCGGAGACCCGCCATGCGGCCGCCTCCAGGGCTTGGAGGATCGCGGCACGCTCGATCTCTTCGATCTCTTTCATGGTGAGGACGCGACCGGCCACTCTGGCCGTGAGAAGCGGTTCGGCGGCTCTCACTGACGCTGACTCCGGCAGAGCCCGATCCAGATTCAGCCTCCCCTCCTGCGCGGTGATCACCGCCCGTTCGATCACATTCTGCAATTCACGGACGTTGCCTGGCCAGGCATAGGCCAACAGCTTCCGGCGGTCGGAGTCGGAGAGAGGCTCGATGCGGCGGCCCATGCGTTGCCCGAACCGCTGGGCAAAGGCCGAAGCCAGCAGCACCATATCCTCGCCCCGGTCCCGCAGCGGTGGAATCGAGAGCGGAAACACGTTGAGACGATAGTAGAGGTCCTGTCGGAAGGTGCCGGCGCTCACGGACCGCGGAAGATCCCGATTGGTCGCCGCAATGATGCGGACATTCACCTTGCGCGTGCGCGAACTGCCGACCGGCTCGAACTCCCCTTCCTGCAACACACGCAAGAGCTTGGCCTGTAGATCCAAGGGCAACTCGCCGACCTCATCGAGAAAAACGGTGCCGCCGTCGGCCAGCCCGAACCGACCCTCGCGTTTTTTCGTCGCACCGGTAAACGCGCCGGATTCATGACCGAACAGCTCGCTCTCCATGAGCGTGCTCGGGATCGCCGCGCAGTTGACTGCAATCAGCGGCTTGTCCTTCCGCCCGCTGGCCGCATGGATCGCCCTCGCCACCAGCTCCTTCCCGGTACCGGTCTCCCCGAGGATAAGCACCGTCGCGTCCGTCGGCGCGACCTGCTGGATGTCCCGGAGGACGTGGCGCAGGGCGGGGCTCTGCCCCAGAATCTCGTCGCCCTGGGTGAGGGAACGGATTTCTTCCTTCAGATATTCCGTCTCGGCCGTGAGACATTGGATTTTTCGCTCCGCCTCCAAACGCTCGTTGACGTTCCGAAGAATGAGCGTGTGGAAGGTGCGGTGCTGCATCGCGAAGCGCGAAAGGGTCGCCTCCGCTTGAATCTCGACCCCGTTCGGACACCGGATCGTGAGCCCGCCGGGAATCCAGAGATAGCGCCGGCCTTCGGGACGAGCATCCAGCTCCGTCATCAAGCGGTCGAGCTTGGTCCTGCTGTCCTCGGCCAGACAGTCGCCAAAGCGGCGGCCGACGAGCCGATCGCCGGACTCGCCGACGATCTTCTCGGCCGCAGCATTGAGGCGGGTCACCGTTCCGGTGGCGTCCAATTCCACGATCGCATCCATAGCGCTGTCCAGCAGCCGGGCGAGCTTCTCTTCCCGCTCGCGGAGGTCCGCTTCCGCGCGAAGTCGCTGGAGTTCGGC
>CAZZPI010000074.1:0-8730 GCA_964655865.1 uncultured Nitrospiraceae bacterium | reverse complement strand
GCCCGAAAAAACCGGAGGCGTATTCGCTGGAATACGCTGAGGATTTTTTCGGGCCGAGAACGACGCAGATGGCCGTAGATCGTTCGCCGCAGTAGAAAGGTCAATGTCGGACAGGCTCCCAGGAGTTCTACATCGCAATGGGATTCCGACCTCCGGGCAAGCTGTCGGCATTCTGTATGCACATTCGGGTGACGTGTCAGTCCGATCATTGTGGAGCCGAGGAGGAGATGAGCATGATCGCCGTCGCGGACAAGTCGGCAGCACGGGCAGGAAGTCGAATCCCGACCGTCTGTGACCGCTGCGGCGGCCTCATGGTGTCGGAGACGGTTTACGAGCTCAACGGCAAGTGCTGGCGATGCCTAAACTGTGGAGAACGGGTTGACCTCGTCATTCTCGAGCACCGGAGAAAAGGGGGCGCGGACAGCTCATCGCCGGAGCCCGGCACAAAACGAGCCAATCCGGTTCCGCCCGACGGTCAGCGTTGCGAGAAGATGAAGGGCGTGGCAGCATGACATCGAGCACACGTCTACTGGATTCAGGGGGTTCCTAGTGATTCGCCGCGAACTGACAAGAGGGAGCAACTGGGTTGAGGACTCTATCCGCCCGCTTCCCTCACGATAGGAGGATGAAGAGCGGGCGGCACGCGCAAGCGAGGTTTGGAGGTGACCATGCCCATCCTGAAAAGGCTCAAAGACTATCTTGACAGTCAGAACGTGCCGTACCAAGTCTTCGATCATGACGCAGCCTATACAGCCCCGGAGATCGCTCACGCGCTGCATGTATCGGGAAAGATGTTTGCCAAGGTCGTGATCGCCAAAGTCGACGATCGATTCGTCATGTTGGTTCTCCCCTCGAACTGGCAAGTCGACTTTAAGCGGATTCGAGCCGTGCTGAACGGGCGCCATGTCCGCCTGGCGACGGAATCCGAAATCCAGGGGCTCTTCCCGGACTGCGAGATCGGAACGATGCCTCCCTTCGGGAATCTTTACGGCATGCTTGTGTATGTCGACCAGTTGCTCGCCGAGGACCAAGAGATTGTCTTCGAGGCCGGCACTCACCTTGGAGCGGTGAAGCTCCGTTATCAAGACTTTGCCGGTTTGGTGCATCCGACATTGGCGGAGTTCCATCAAGCGCCTTCCAAGGTGGCGAGCTAGCTCGACAGACCCTCCCAGTTCAGGAGGCGCTGTCGTTGAGCAGTGCGGCCTGATCGGAGGTGGCGATGAATACACGACCGCGAAGGTTTGTGGTTCCGGCTTTCGGAATCATCCTCGGGACGGCGATCGCGATGCAGGGCTGCGCCGGGGCTCCACTCATGCACCGGGGCGGAATCCAGGTCAATCGCTGGGCTGAAGTCAAAGCGGATGACAACACCGTGGCGGAGATCCTCGCGGCTTTCAACCGGGCCGAGGAGGCTCTCCAGGCAAAGAACCTGGACGGGCTGATGGATCTGTATGCACAGAATTACAGCTATCACGGCCTTTCCAGGAGCGACCTCAAGAGAATCTGGGGAGAGCTGTTTGCCGGCTACCATGGCTTCAAGAGCAACCACATTTTTTCCAGAATCGAAGCCGGATCAGGCAAACCGCCAGGTAGTGCAGAAGTCACTTGTACGGGAAGCCTCTGGGCGATTTCGAACGAGAGTGGACAACCGGTCAATCTGGATAGTTGGTACGGTGAGGTTCACCATCTCGTCTACGAAAACAATGCGTGGCGGGTCAGGGGCCATGCCGGAGAAGCCCCGAAAGGAATTCAATTCGGCGTGGCACCGCATCCATTTTTCTGAGCTGCGTCAGATAACGAGAGCGGCTTCAGGGATCATGAAGTTGCTGATTGGATGAGCGAGTCGGCAGGTGATTGTACGGCGAAGTCCAGGTTGGGAGGGGTTAGCTGTCGCTGGCGTCACGGCAGCGACAGCTCTTTGTCTGGAAGCAGCGGGTGTCGAGCAACAATTTGGAACTCCCAAAGGCGAGGAGGGAACCCGAATCTTTAAGACCATCGAGCATCCGTTCTACAGTGGGAAGTTCCGGATATCCGGGCAACAGGCAACCTTGGTCGGCAGTATGCGTGATCAACCGCCTTGGGATCATCTCGATTATGCCGGCAAGCACCTGAACCCGGTGAAGGGGACCATCGAGATCGATGTCAATGAACGGGCCGACACAGGACGAGTAGTAGCCGACTTTGGCGAGGGCTCGGATCACTATCGAGTCCTGTTCGATCGGTTCGAGCCCTGGGCCGCCTTCCAGGACGGAGGCATCGCAACTCGCCTGTACGAGCACGGCGATTCCGGGAATGGGGATCCGCTCTATCCGAAGACGTGGCTGTATCTCGCGGGATGGGGCAAAGCAGATGTCTTCAGGAACGGCGAGCTCCTCTACAAGGACTACGCGGCACATTTCATGGTGATGGAGCGATCCCGCGATGCGGACACGCACGAGGTTCGCTATCCCGTCAAGCGGGCGCTGCCAGGAGGCGAGACCGATCCGGCGGGCATGGAGATCGACCTCTGGGTCCGGTCCAAGGAGACGAATAACCAGAACTTTCCTCCGTTCGAAACCTTCCTGCATCTCTATTGGGATGAGGTGACGTGGCGATGACTGGTTTGGCCGCCAAACAGGAATGGTCTCCCGGGCTGGCCGGTGTCCCGGTCGCCAAGTCCTCGATCAGCTTCGTGGACGGGCAGAGCGGATTGTTGGAATATCGCGGAATCCCGATCGAAGAGCTCGCTGCGCACAGCTCGTTTCTCGAGACCTCCTACCTTCTCATCTTCGGCCGTTTGCCCACGCAAGACCAGCTCCAGCGGTTCTCGGCGGACATCCTCCATCACCGCCGCATCAAGTACCGAGTGACCGATCTCATCAGGTGTCTGCCGGAGCACGGGCATCCGATGGATGCCCTCCAGGCGGCCGTAGCGGCTCTGGGCATGTTCTACCCGGCGCGAGATGTGATGGATCCGGAGGTGCAGTACTGGTCCATCGTGAGATTGATCGCCAAGGTCCCGACCATCGTCGCCGCCTACTATCGACTCAGACGCGGAGATGAGCAGGTCCAACCCCGTGACGAGCTGTACCATCTCAGCAACTTCCTCTACATGTTGAGCGACCAGGTGCCGGACCCTTCCATCGCGAAAGTGCTGGATACCTGTTTGATCCTCCATGCCGAGCACACGATGAACGCGTCGACCTTCAGCGGGATGGTGACGGCGTCCACGCTCGCCGATCCTTACACGGTCGTCTCGTCGGCGATCGGCACCTTGAAGGGCCCTCTGCATGGAGGAGCCGCCCAGGAAGCGGTCGAGATGTTGGAGGAGATCGGGTCGATCGACAACGTCCGGCCGTACATCGAGCGGAAGCTCGCGGCCAAACAGAAGCTGATGGGATTCGGCCATCGGATCTACAAGGTAAAGGACCCGCGAGCCACGATTCTGCAAGGACTGGCCAAGGAGCTGTTCGCGCGATTAGCGCTGCACAGGCACTCACCCCTCTATGGATTGGCCGAAGAAGTGGAGCGTGTGGGCGAAGAGCTCTTGCGAGACAGGGGCATTCACGCCAATGTGGACTTCTACTCTGGTGTCCTTTACAAGGCGATTGGCCTCGACAAGGATTTCTTCCCCTGTATCTTTGCCATGGCGCGCGTGAGCGGCTGGTTGGCGCATTGGCTCGAACAGCTCAAAGACAACCGGCTCTTTCGACCGGATCAGATTTATGATGGGCCGCATGGTCAAGCCTATGTCCCCATCGATCTCCGTCCAGGAAGGTTGTAATGCCCATGCCGCTCACTATCGCATCGAAGATCGTCCGGCGAGTCGCCACCATCGACGAGAACAGGTCCGTTTTGGAGGCGGCCTAACTGATGACGGAAGAATTCATTGGGTCTGTGGTCGTCACCAATTCTGCCGGCATCAGAGGTCTGTTTACCGAGCGCGAGCTGATGATGAACGTGGTCGGTAGGGGGAAAGAGCCGGAAAAGGTGAAGATCAAGGATGTGATGACCAGCGATCCGATCAAGGTCAATCCGAACGACACGGCAAGTCGCTGCTTGGATCTGATGAAGGAATATCGATGCCGGCATCTGCTGGTCTTCGACGGAGCGGAATTCATTGGCATCGTCTCGCTGCGCGACATGGTGGCGCTGTTGATCGACGAGAAAGAGGAGCTGATCGCGCATCTGGAAAGATATATCGCCTCATGAGTTCATGAATGGTCGGGCTGAAGGCCTGTGACCTGGTCGCCGGCGTGAAGATGGGTACCATGGCGGAATTCGTGAGCCGGTGCCAAGACAGTCAGCACGGCGTCAGTTTCTGAGAACGCACATAAGAGGGAGGGCGTCATAATGAAGGCAGAGCACAAAACGGAAATGAAATCTGAAGAGAAGCGTGAGGAAACATCGCCGTACGAAAAACCCAGCCATTGCCTGCTCTGCGGACAGGTCGGGCCGGCGCTCTTGTATGGGCACTGGGTTTGTGACCACTGCAAGAACGTAGTCCAGGCGGAAGCCTTGGCAAAACGGCGCCAGATCGTGAAAGAAGGAGGCGGGCCGACTGGGCTATAGCCGCGCTTGCCTTAGAGATCTCTCAGGTGTTCGCCGGAAGGTCTTCGCAGGAAGCGGTAGCCCTGCTTTTAACCGTCACGGCGAACTCATCGCCGTCCATTCGGCTATCATGACTCGATTCGGTGCCGTAGGTTTCGGCGTGCCGATCGGCAGGGCCCTTGAGCTTCTTCCGTCGCCCCTAAGCTAAGCGCCTCACTGCCCGAGCACCAGGCGCAATAGGCTTCTGGTCCGGGCGTAGCAATCCGCACCAGCCTTCTTCCCGCACTGACGAGGAATTCCACACTTTCTGCGACCGTCGTGGCCCTTTCTCAGTTAAGACTGCCTGCGGCCACGCCAGTTTTGAGCAGATGCAAGCCATCTGGAAGCTGGCACCCACATTGCGAATCAACGGGATGAGCAATCCCGCTGAAGTGATCGTCGGGTGGGATCAGGAACGATTTGTCGTGGGGTCGGAAGTCCTTCCGGCTGACTACCGACCCCCTTGCGTTAGAGGGTCAGGAACCGCGCCATTCGGGGCGCGGGAGGGGTTCCTCACCCTGACCCCGCGCGCAAATGGTTCCTGACCCCTGGGGCTTCAAGCATGGTCGACGAACAGACGCCACAGTCGCCGGAAGTCTTGAAGGCGATCCAAGCGGCTGAACGCAAGGTGGAGCGGCTGCTCCGCTCGGCTGAACGTGAGGCGGCCGCCCTGTTGGAGAAGACGCGGTCCCAGGTCGAGGTTCTAATGGCCGACACGCGCCGGACGATTGAAGCGAGAAAGCACGAAGCCTTGGACCAAGGCAGGAAAGAGGCTGAACGAGCGGCTGAGCGAGCCATTCTCGAAGCCAAAAGCTTGGCCGATGAGCTGAAAGCCCGCTCCATGTCGAGGGTGGACGAGACAGCGGAACTCGTCTTGCGACGCGTTCTGCCGATTGCAAACAGCGAATAGCGAACAGCGAGGAGCTAAGGAGTCGCCGCGTGCGACCCACTGTTTGCTACCAGTGCGTTGCAACGGTCTTCGACAAGATTCTCGCCCCCTCACCTTAATCCTCTCCCCCTCGGAGGGGGAGAGGGGAGGGTGAGGGGGAGGGCAACAGATTAGAGTGAGCAAGTCGGAACGGCACTAGCTGCGAGCGTTGAACATGATCGAACCGATGGTCAAAGTGCGGTTGGTCGCCCCACGCAATCTTGTCGAGCGGGTCACAGCCGTCCTGCAAGAAGCCGGCGTGTTGCATATCGAGTCTGCACCGGCCGAGGCCTTGCGGATTCCCCTGCGACCACAAGTGCTGGATGAATCGACTCGGCAACGCCAGGTCGAGCTGGAACGCCTTCGCGAGGAGCTGCGACGGCTGCTCATGCTCCTGCCGGAAGTCGGTCCTCCGTTGACCGGTCCCCGTTCCCCGCAGACGGAAAACCGAAGACGAGGAACGGAAGACCGGAAACGGATCTCCCATGCCATTCGCCAGGTGGAAAGTCGCGTGGATTATCTCACCGGCCGGCTGAAGGGCTGTGAAGATGAGCTGAGCCTCCTGGCAAAGTATGAAAAGGCGCTCGAAGCTCTGGCTCCCTTCCTGCGCCTCATCCAAAAAAGTGAAGAACTCGATCATGTGGGAGTCACCTTCGAGGAACGTGAACATGACCATCAGCTCCTCCCCCTCCTGCACGAGATGATGGCCCAGGTGACGGACAATCGCTATGAACTGTTTCACAGTCGAGTCGACGAGCGCACATTGGCGGTTCTCTTGGTGTTCCCGAAGGTCCATGCCGCTCGGATTCGCACGCTGCTCGCTGAAGAAGGCATCAGCGAGCTGCGACTTCCGGCCTCTGTCTCGGACAAACCGTTGGGACAAGCGCTTCGCATCATCCTCAAGAAAAAGGTCGATCTCCCCCTTCACGCGAAACGGTATCGCGATGAACTGGCCGAGGTCTCCCTAACGTGGCGCCGTGCCTTGGAGTCCTACTTGGACACCGTGACACGGTGGCTGGAACAGATCGAGGCTACATCACTTTACTACCAGACCGAATTGACCAGCTTTATTTACGGATGGGTTCCGCGGCGTTCGTTCGACGCGTTGAAGAACCGCACGGACACCGAGTTCAGCGGGAGAGTCGTGGTGGAGAAATGTCCCCTGGACCGCAAGGAATGGGGAACGGTGCCGGTGGCCCTCGCCAATCCACCGCTCCTCAAACCGTTCGAAGTGCTCACGAAACTGATTGCCCTACCCCGCTATGGCAGCATTGATCCGACCCCGTATCTCGCGGTCTTCTTTCCTTTGTTCTACGGCTTGATCCTGGGAGACGTGGGCTACGGGCTCCTGCTGGTCGTGGCGGCCTTGATCGTGAAGCGGCGGTATGGTCATCACCCTCTCGTTCGAGACCTCTCGGTTGTGTTCCTCATCGCATCGGGAAGCGCGGTTCTGTGCGGGTTTCTCTTCGGCGAGCTGTTCGGCGAAATGGGAGCGCGCTTCGGTCTGCACCCTCTGTTCAACCGCATGGAGGCGTTCATTCCCCTGCTCTCTCTCACGATCGGCATCGGTACGGTTCACGTCGCGCTGGGTATGGTGCTCGGGATACTCTGGGCCTGGCGACAGGGCGAGTGGTGCGAATGCCTAATGAAGATCGGCGGGCTTCTTCTCGTCCTGAGCTTCGTCGGCCTCATCGCCGCCCTGTCCGGCCTGCTCCCCCGCGGTTGGGTCGCCGGGACCCTGCTGAACTTGCTCCTGTCGCTGGTCATCATATTCGGTTTCGGAGGAGCGCACGGAGCCATGGAGCTACACAGCGTGGTCAATGTGCTCTCGTATCTTCGGCTTATGGGAATCGGCGTGGCCTCCGCAGCGTTGGCCTTTGCCGCGAACAAGTTGGGGGAGTTGGTCGGGAATCTTTTCCTGGCCATCGCCATCGGAGGGACGTTACATGCGATCAACCTGCTGTTCGGCATTCTTTCGCCGACCATTCAGTCCCTGCGGCTGCATTATGTGGAGTTCTTCGAAAACTTCTTTGCGCCCGGCGGGAAACCGTATGCGCCGTTCAAGAGAGGAGCGAGTAGCTAGCAGCGAATCGCCACGAACAAGCGAACAGCAAATAGGGAGTGGCGAATAGCTCGGAGCGCCAGGATGCTGGCTGTTGGCTATTCGCTGCTAGCTGCCGGCTATCAGCGAATGGCTCTCGGCCATTCGCTTTCACGGGAGGAAAAAGATGACAGACATCGGACTCATTGCCATTGGAGCTGGTTTGGCCATTGGGTTGGCCGCCTTGGCCACAGGCTTGGCACAGGCTAAGATCGGCGCAGCCGCCGTCGGAGCCATTCTCGAAAAGCCCGAATCGTTCGGCACTGCGCTGATTCTGTTGGTCATTCCGGAAACACTGGTGATCTTTGGCTTTACAGTCGCCATCTTGATTTTATTCACGCTGAAGTAAGCGGACAGCGAATAGCCAATAGCTCATCTCGGAGATATCGACGTTATTAGCTGCTAGCTGTCCGCTATCAGCTATTTGCTAAGAAGCCATGTCGTACGAATCGCTGATCGCGGCCCTGCTGGAAGAGGCAGAGACAAAGCGTCAGGCTATTCTCGATCAAGCCCAAGCCGAGGCGGATCGGCTACTGGCGGAGGCCAAGCGCACCGCCGAGGATCTGACTCGCCAGGCGGAGGTATGGCTCGAACGCGAAATCGCGAAGGAGCGTACCGCAATCCTGGGACGCGCGGTGCTCACGGCCCGTCACATCGTCTTGCAGGCGAAGCATGAGGTGTTGGACCTGATCCTGCAAAAGGCTCAGGAGAAAGCGCTCGCTCTGAGCGGTGATAAACGGGCCGCGATCCTCGGCGTTCTCTTGCGGGAACTCTTGGAGGCGGCTCCGCCGGCACATCTGAAAGTGATTGCGAATAATCGAGAACGAGCGACTCTCCTGCCGCATTGGGAGGGAGGTGGGATTCCGATTGAGTTCCACCCACGAGAAGACCTCATCCTCGGTGTCGAGGTGGAGGCGGATGGTGCCATTTTGCGCAATTGTTTGAGCAGCCGCATCACAAAGTCCAAACCGGAGTTGATCATGGAGCTGAATGGGCTGCTGTTCGCTGAGACCCCAGCGAGCAGCTAACAGTGAATAGCGCCAGAACCAGAGCGAATAGCTGGTAGCCAATAGCAAATAGCCTGAAACGACGGAGAAACTGACGCCGGCTCGGAGCTACTCACTGCCAGCTA
>CAZZPI010000073.1:6680-8742 GCA_964655865.1 uncultured Nitrospiraceae bacterium | reverse complement strand
GCGGCGGGTCGGCCAATTCGAGCTGGCCAATACCGGCACGATGTTTCTCGATGAGATCGGCGACCTGAGCCCCGCCACGCAAGCCAAACTCCTTCGCGTGTTGCAGGAACGGGAATTTACGAGGATCGGCGGGGTCCAAGCGATCAAGGTCGACGTGCGGATCGTCGCTGCGACCAACAAAAATCTCGACGAACTGGTTCGACGCAATCAATTTCGAGAGGACCTGTACTATCGCATCAACGTCATCTCGCTGTACTTGCCCCCCCTCCGTGAGCGCGGTGAAGATGTCACTCTTCTCGCAAAACACTTCCTCGCGAAACGGGTGGAAGAGGAGAATCGTCCGCACCAAGAATTTTCGAAAGACGCGCTGGAATTGCTGAGTCGCTATCCTTGGCCGGGCAACGTGCGTGAGATGGAGAATATGATCGAGCAGGCCTTCATCTACTCAAGAGGATCTTCCACAATCACTCCGGAGCACTTGCCGAATCTGCTGCGCAACGACACGCGTTCGTCCTCCCTCCGTGACGACACATTAGCGGGACGGCTCTCATTGGAAAAAGCGGTGATGGAATTCGAGCGTGAGATCATCCTGGATGCGTTGAAACGCACGAATTACGTCCAGACGCATGCGGCCAATCTATTAGGGATCAGCCGTCGCATGTTGAAGTATCGGATGGATACGTTGGGCATTACACGGCCTGACGCAGGATCCTCCGGGGAGCCCGCCCCGACGCTGCAAGAATGACACGAATTACTCCCCCTCGCCTGCGTCATTTCACCAACAGTTGCGCAGATGCAAGCCATGGGATTCACTGCTTCACGCGCATGCGGAGCCGTCACATGTCCAGACTCCATCATATCGAGCTCTTCCATTCGGAAACAGAAGAGGGCTGAGGGGGTAGAAACTTTGCTTGACAAATCTTACGCTTAAGGGTACACAACACCCATATGTCTGAGTCGACCAGCGTCGAAGATCCTTCCAACAAACCTACAGTGCTCGTCGTCGACGACGAAGCCGGACCGCGTGACGCGCTGCGCGTGATCCTGCGTCCGTTCTTTACGATCCATACTGCGGAGAACGCGCAAAACGCGCTCCGCCTCCTGCGGGAACAACGCGTGGACCTCATTACACTCGATCAAAAGCTCCCCGATCGGCAGGGCTTGGACCTCTTACAGGACATCAAGCACGCCCACACCGATGTGGAAGTCATTATCATCACCGGCTATGGCAGCCTCAAGTCTGCGATGGAAGGGATCCGTCACGGGGCAGCCGGGTACCTGTTGAAACCCTTCAACGTCACCGAATTAATTACCCTGATCAATCAGACACTGGCCAAGAAGGAGCGGTTGGACGTACTGCGGCAGTTTTTGTCCCGTTCGCAGGACTTGTGGGGCTCAGAAGAGGAGAGCACCCGAGCGTGGCAGTCGTTGCGCGCTCAGTATGCGAAATCACCTCCCGAGGCTCCCCTTTCTACAGGAGACCCGGCCGACTGGCTGCCGCTGCTCTCCGACCTCCTCGAGGCGAAAGACCGGCAACTCTTGAACCACTGCAGTCGCGTCAGCTTTTACGCCACGCTGCTCGCCAATCGCCTGAACCTCACCGTGTCCGAGCAGAAATCGCTGGCCCTGGGCTCATTCCTGCACGACATCGGACACGTTGCCGATCCGGAGTATGAGTTCGGAGCGAGTGATGAACCGGGTGCCGAAGCGGTGGAGCTGGTGCGGGCGCACCCCGATCTCGGAGCGCGAATGATTCTCCCCCTGGGATTCCCGGCCGAGGTGGGACAGATTGTCGCCTACCATCATGAACGGTTCGACGGCTCAGGATATCCCCACGGTCTCCAGGGCGAGGGAATTCCCTTGCTCGCAAGAATTGTGAGTATCGCGCAAGCCTTCGACCACCTGACAGCCGATATCCCGGACCGACAGGGTGTGGGGATCGACGCCGCCATCCAGCGCATCGCCCTGATGGCTGAAACTCAGTTTGATCCCATGCTGACCGATATCTTCACCCGGGGGATCGGCCTGAAGCGCGAGGACGTGTACATCGCCAACGTGGTCA
>CAZZPI010000073.1:0-6670 GCA_964655865.1 uncultured Nitrospiraceae bacterium | reverse complement strand
CTTACCGGCCCTCGCCATCGCCGCCATGCCCTCAAGCTCCTCACCAGAAGCGTGACCGGCTTTCGCAACGTGCGCCCTCACCGCTTGTCGTTCGTCCCGATCATCTCCGCGGCCGTTGCCCGAACTTTCTGCGTGATGGTGGCCCCGCCGAGCATGCGGGCGATCTCCTCTCGCCGAGATTCGCCGTTCAAGAGCGTGACACTCGTCACCGTCCGATCCTTGCGCACCTGCTTGTCGACGCGAAAATGGTGATCGCCCTGCGAGGCTACCTGCGGCAGATGAGTGACGCACAGCACTTGATGATAGCGCCCTAGCCGTTTCAATCGGCTGCCGACCGTCTCGGCTGCCGCTCCACCGGTTCCCGCATCCACCTCGTCGAAAATCAGCACCGGGACCTCGTCCGCTCCCGCCAGCACGGTCTTGACGGCCAACATCACGCGCGAGAGCTCCCCGCCGGACGCCACGCGGGCCAATGGCTGCAAGGGCTCCCCTTCATTCGCCGAGAAGAGAAACTCCACGCGATCCCGGCCCCTGGGATCGAGGGCGCCGCGGTCAAGGCGCACCTCGAATTTTGCATGGTCCATCCGCAGTGTCGCAAGTTCCGTCCTCAGTTCCTTCGTAAGTCGCTGGCCGGCGGCCGTGCGCCGGGCCGAGAGCTTGTCCGCGAGCGCTTCTGCCGACGTGCGTGCCTGCTGCAGTCGAACTTCGAGGGCCTCGATACGATGATCGGCTGAGGCGATGGCATCCAACTGTCGGCGGAGCCGATGGCCCTGCTCGATTACCGCGTTCAGATCGCCACCGTATTTCTTCGTGAGACGCTGGAGCAGGTCCAGCCGGTTCTCCACCGTTGCCAGGCGCTCAGGATCCGGCTCCGTCCGTTCCCGATACCCCCGCATCTGAGTCGCCAACTCCTTGAGCTGCACCGACGCCTCGTCGCATAGATGCTTCCACTCAGCCGCCTCGGGGTCCAAGGCACAAAGCTCCTGCAGTTGTCGGTCGGCTCGCCCAAGCTGGGACAGCGCACTCCCGTCGCCGGCATAGAGTAGCGTATACAGTTCCTCCGCCAGGTGTTGGAGACGCTGCGCGTGCGTGAGACGCCCCCGTTCCGCCAAGAGCTCCCCCTCCTCGTCCTGACGGAGCTCCGCTCTTTCAATCTCCTCGCATTGATATCGAAGGAGTTCTTCTCGTTCCCTGGCCTCCGCGATCCGGCTGCGTTCCCCGTCCAACTCGGCCGAACACTCCAGCATGAGGCGATAGGCGCGTCGGTAGTCTTCTCCCAACTCGATCAATCGACCGTAGGCGTCGAGCGACGCGAGTTGCCGGCCGGTCGACAGCAGCGATTGCTGGTCATGCTGGCCGTGTATATCGACGAGGGTACCGCCGAAGGTTTCGATCGTGTGGAGCGGAGTCAGGTTGCCGTTCACATAGATGCGGTTCCTCCCCGAGCGGGCGACCGCCCGGCGGATGATCAGATCCGACTCGTGCGGGCCGAGGATGCCTTCATGACGGAGGCGGGCCAGCAAAGGGCCGCCCTTGGCCAGCGAGAAGGCGGCTTCGACTTGCGCTTCTTCGGCTCCTGAGCGTATGTGGTCCGTGGACGCACGCCCGCCCACTAAGAGCGTGATGGCGTCAATGAGGATTGACTTGCCCGCCCCGGTTTCCCCGGTCAGCACGGTAAAGCCTCCCTTGAACTGGAGGCTGAGCTGCTCGATCAGGGCGAAATTAACAACACGCAGCTCGGTGAGCATAAGCGCATGATGCGGGCGTGCCCATCACGCAGAGCCGGTGGGTTGCGCAAGCAGGGAATCGATAACTTCTTTAAACTGCCGCTTCGGTCGTGCGCCGACCAGTTTTTCGACCGGCTGACCGTTCTTAAAGAACAGGATGGTGGGGATGCTCATGACCTGATAACGTCCAGCGATCTCCGGATTATCGTCGGTGTTCAGCTTCCGAACCTTGATTTTCCCGGCATACTCTTTGGCCAACTCTTCGACGATCGGAGCGACCATCTGGCAGGGTCCGCACCAGACCGCCCAAAAATCCACCATGACCAATTCGTCGGCCTTCATCACCTCCGAATCCCATGAAGCTTCGTCCACTTTCAATGCGTCGCCAGCCACTGCTTCCTCCTTCTTGATGAATCACGCGTCGAACGCGCGGGCATCGTAACGTAGCCCGCGACGGGCTGTCAATCTTGATGAAGAACACCTCGGTCACCATCCCCAGGCGTCCGGGGGCTTGAACCACCAGTCCTCTGAATGAGTTTTCCTCCACTCAGTTTGCTGCTTCCAGCGAAACGCCACCGCCTTATCGTCAAGGCGAGCCGCCATCGCCGCCGTCAGGTCCGATTGCTTCTGCGCGGCTCCCTGAATGATTTCCTTGGCGATTCTCGCCAGCACGTCGGGAGGGTCAGTGAGATCTTCCACCCGCCCGCTCGCAAGATTGAGGTAGAGTTGTTCGACCGCGACCCACTTATCGGTCTTGGCGAGATGCTCCAGATAGGCGTCGAGCGCCTGATACACATACGTCAGGAATAGATAGCTTTCCGCCGAGGGATGCTCCACGACCTCGCGCTGGCAGGCTTGGATGGCATGTCGGTAGTCTCCGGCTGCGAGAAAGATCTTCGCTTGACGGAGATATGAGATCGACTCCTGCGCGGTCGTCGCAAATGCGCAGGGGCCTCCCATCGGGATGACGAGTAACATCAGCGCCACGATCTTCCACCAACGTCTCCGGTGATTCTTGGACAGTAACGTACCCATACAGCTCCTCCTCACATGTAGATCCAATCTGATTGAGTTCGGCCGAGAATCCGACTGATCTGACTCAGCCTGTTTACTGTTGCTCGACTGTCGACCGAACGGTGCGCGGCCTGCCGTAGGGTCCGCCCGGCGAAACCCAAGGCAAGCCGCGCTCTCCGATCATCAGCGGGCTCAGGATCGCCTTCATCACCTCCGTCCCGAAGCTTTCCGTCCAGCCGATCCCCGTCATGCTGAGCATGAAATTGTATTGGGCCCTGTCGGGAAACTGCAGGTAGTAAAGCCCCAGCGACCAACACTTGCAGGGATTCTGATAGAGAGCGACGACGTCGTATTCAGGGCTCCTCCCATTTTTGACGTCATAGTACCCCTTCGCACCCACGGTCCAGCCCCAAGGAGTTCGGAAAGCCCCGCCCGCCGTGACGAACTGAATCTCGGAAGTCGGGGCGAAGACCTCGTTAAAGGACACCGGGTTCCAAATGTCTCCGCGCCGGACGCGATTGCCGTCCCGGGTGTAGCGTTGCCCGATTTCGACGTACCAGTTGCTCTCCTGCTGCACACGCAGGTCCGTATTCCATTGGCTGAAGGTGCCGCGATAGGGATCCAAGAATGCGTCGATCACGAGGTACTGATTGATATTAGGCATCAGCACGCCGGGCGGCAAGGAGGCTCCGGCGCTGCTTCGAGCGAAAGCTTGCTCAGTCGGACCATATGGCGGGGCCGTGTTGCCGATGACCGCCCGCATCCAGACATCCGAGAGTTTCCGCCCGTCCACAGAAACGGTCGCCGGCTGAAGCGGCTGCGTCGCCGATCCCAGGATCGGGATCGCTCCCGATGCGAAATCCCGTGCGGCGGTTTGCACCGCCCCCACGTGATAGCTCTGCGCAATGGTCAGGTCGAGCCAGTTGAAGCTGCCGCCCTTCGACGAATGCTCCAGGAGACGATTGCGCAACATGTACGTCAGAAGGTTCTTCTTCGGGAGATCATCCACTTGATCGATCTGGGCGATATTCGACTGCCTCGTCCCCGGCACGTACTCATAGATGACGCTGGGCTCAATCGTATGAAGCAGTTTGCCTCCGTCACCCATGCCGAACCGTCGCACCAGCTTCGTGGTGACATCCATGGCGGCCCAGAAGGTTTCGCGGTGGATGGAATCGTCGGACTGGGCTCCGCGCGTGTAATACACTTCGCGGAACTTGAACTGTGGGGTGATTCCGACCATGTGGCCAAGCTCGATGAGGTTCGTCGACAGTCCCGGCATGACCTCGCCTCGGTTCACCGTAAATCCATTCTCTCGATAGAAATTCACGGCGTCGGTATCCATTCCCAAGAGAACCGGGCTTCCGAACAGAGCGACGCCGGGGAGACTGTAGCCGATCTCCGGCAGACGCTGGAATGTATCCGTCCCGCCCGATTGCAGCGGTTGGAGGTATTGGCTCAGCAAGTAAAGATTGCCGCGCGCTATCCGCTGGGTAGCCAAAAGAGTCGACTCTCCACTGGGAGCAGCCCGTAACGCGCCGGAGTTACTCAACTGCTGCAAGTAGTTCGGATCGGTGACCAGGAACGCTTGGGCGCGTACGAGCAGGTCCGGGTTCACCTGGTGATAATGGGACCCGCTCAGCATGCCCCTTGCCTTCTGGACATCCTCGCTGTTTGGGTCCACGCCGGAGACGTTGGGCAATTTCGTTTGCTGGAGATAGCTGAGATACCACTGCCCTCTCGATAGGCGGTTGAGCACGTACCGATAAGTCAAGTCGCTGCCGTAGCCGAGATCGCTGAAATAGGTGGGTGTGATCATCAAGTCCTGGCTATGATCGATGGCCCAATAAAAGGTCTCCTCCAGGTGCAGGCCGAACCGGTTGTCATAGCCCACCAGCGGGATCAGGAAACCTGATCGGCGGACCGACAGGGGGTACGTAAAGGTCGGGATCGGGATCAGCGGATAATCGTTCACGCACAACCAGCCTCGCTTGAGCGCGATGCTCTCGGAGGTGACCAAGTCTAAGTCCTCGAACCTGAATCGCCAGGCGGGAACCGCCCCTTCTTGCGCATCGCAGTTCGTAAAGGTCCCCTCTTTGATCCGGTAATGGTCTTCGGAAAATCGTTGCATGAGACGCCCGGTCGCGTACGAGTTCGAGGGCTTCACAAACAATTGGCCGTTCGTCACCACCCCGCCCTCGGTATTGACGTTCAGCTCCAGACGCTCCGCCCACATGTCGGCACGAGCTTCCATCAGACGCGCGTGTCCCGTCGCAACCAATCTTCCACTGAGCGCCTCAAGCGTGACATGATCCGCGGTCAGGCGCAGCCCCCCCTGCACGATCACAACCCCTCCGTCCGCTTCGTACACCTCGCGATCCCGGAGATAATCGAGGCGTTCGGCAGTGATTTCAATGGGAGGCGTCTCCGCACGCGTGGTTCGCGACGAGGATGTCGCCGCGCCGGCGTGGGAGATATCCGAGAGAAGCTGCCAAGCTACCAGTAGGCAGAAGAACCCAACGACCGACCAGAAGGCTCGCCCCATCTCAACCCCTGAGTGGTGAGAGGCAAGCACCGCGTAGGAGAGCTTTGACGTCGCCGACCAGCATGAGCGATCCGGCGACACAGACGAGGTCTTCGGGGGATGCCAGTCGCCGGGCGAGTGCCAGGGCTTCTGCCGGCGAATCGGTGAGGTGCGGCACGATCGGCAGCGGCATGATCGCGGACGCGAGCATGTCCGCCGGTGCGGCACGGCTGATCTCGGCTCGGGTCAGGATTAGGTCGTTCAGAAGGGGCAGCAACGGCTCAAGGAAGGCGCGCGGCCGCTTGTCCTTCATCATACCCAGGACAAGAAGCAGCCGTTCGAACCGACCCGTCGCCAGCTCGTGTGAGAGAAACTCGGCCAACACACCGGCCGCAGCAGGGTTATGCGCCCCGTCGAGGAGAATGGCAGGGCGGTCACCCACGTATTCAAGGCGCCCATCCCACGCAACCATAGCGAGCCCCGACCGGATGGCCGCTTCCGGTACGCAGAGGTCGTGCTCGGTCGCCGCTTCGAGGATGGCAAGGGCGCAGCCGGCATTGCCAACTTGATGCGAGCCGGCGAGCCCGCAACGCAGGTGCCCCAGGCGCCAGGACGGCCCCGCATAGGAGAAATCCTGAGGGGAAGAGCCCTCCAACCGGTAGTGGGCTCCGGGCCGAACAATGCGCCCGCCGTGTCTCGCCGCGACCTGCTGGATCACGGCCAGCGCTTCCCCTTCGATCGGCCCCAGCGCGACCGGCACACCGTCCTTGATGATGCCGGCTTTCTCCCCCGCAATAGCGGCGAGCGTGCTGCCGAGGTACTCCTCATGGTCGTACCCGATGGTGGTAATGGCCGTCACGATCGGGCGAACGACGTTGGTCGCATCCCATCTCCCCCCCAGCCCGACTTCCAGCACGGCCACGTCGACTTGCTGGTCCGCAAAAAACTGGAACGCCATGGCCGTGGTGAATTCGAAAAACGTCGGAGCGAGCGGCTCATTCCACAATCCTCGAATGCGCTCGGTCAACTCGCTGACGGCATCCTCTGGAATCATGCGGCCGTCGACCCGAATCCGCTCCCGAAACTCGACCAAATGGGGCGAGGTATAGAGCCCGACACGGTACCCCGCCTGCCGCAACATCGACGCGACCATGGCGGCCGTCGAGCCCTTGCCGTTCGTACCGGCAATGTGCACACTTCGGTAGCGCGTCTGGGGCTCCCCGAGCAACGCGGTCAAACGTCGCATGTTCTCGAGGCCGAGCTTGATCCCGAACTGCTGGAGGCCGTAGAGATGTTGGACCGCCGCCGTGTAGGACATGGAAGTAGCCCAGGATAGTGGAAAGCGCGGGTGAGAGGCAAATCAGAAGTGGCTGATGAGGACGCTCAGGGTTTCTTTGAGTTGTTT
>CAZZPI010000072.1:7997-8742 GCA_964655865.1 uncultured Nitrospiraceae bacterium | reverse complement strand
GGCGTGTATGTCTTCGGCCTTGGGGTTTTCGACGTCGAGCGCCTTTTGCGTGGCGAGGAAGATCATGCGGTTGCCGGCCAGCGCCGCCTCGATCGCCTTGATGGACATCTCGCGGCCCACGAAGAGCGGCAGGACCATGTATGGAAACACGACGATGTCCCTGACCGGCAGCAACGGAAGCTGGTCGGGAATTTCGAGGTTCGCGCCCGGCTGAAAATCTTGTTCGTTCTGGTCGCTCATAGCGCCTGGTTTCTCATCATGCTCCTTCGGCGTGTCTCCGGAGCGTCTGCAGATCTATTCCTTTTACCCCCCAAAGACGGATTGGTGCAAGAGGGGGCGTGCTGAGGTTGGTCCACCCAAAGGACCGACACTACCGTCGTCTGGCGGCGGGTCTGACACGCTGCCGCAGATAGTTTCGAAAAGCCGGTCCGAGCGACGGATTCTTGAGCGCGAATTCCACAGTCGCAATGAGAAAGCCGAGCTTGTCCCCGGCGTCGTGTCGCTGACCTACTACCTCGTGCGCGTACATCGGGTGCTGTTTCGCCAACTGCCGCAAGGCATCCGTCAACTGAATTTCCCCGTTCTTGCCGGGAGACGTCTTGCGCAAGATCGGAAACACGTCCGGCGGAAGCACGTAGCGCCCGATAACCGCCAGGGTGGACGGCGCATCCGCCGGCGCCGGCTTCTCCACCAAATCGAGCACGCGATGCAGCCCTTTGCCGAGCGGCTTCGGATCGACGATACC
>CAZZPI010000072.1:0-7987 GCA_964655865.1 uncultured Nitrospiraceae bacterium | reverse complement strand
CCGTAGCGGCTGACCTCCTCCCGCGGGATGGATTGGACGCCGAGGACGGCTCCGGAGTGCTTACGATAGATATGAATGAGCTGGGCGAGCGCGGGGGTCGGTGCGTCGATGATTTCATCGCCTAGAATGATGGCGAACGGCTCGTCGCCGATGAGGTGTTGCGCGCACAACACGGCGTGGCCGAGCCCGAGAGCTTCAGGCTGACGGACGTAGCACAAGTTGGCCAGGCTCGAAATATGCTGCATTTGATGGAGGAGTTGGGCCTTGCCCGTCCCTTTGAGGTTCTCCTCCAGTTCCAACGACCGATCGAAATGATCTTCGATGGCGCGCTTGCCGCGTCCGGTGACGACGATGATGTCTTCGATCCCGGAGGCCACCGCTTCTTCGACGACGTACTGGATGAGCGGCTTGTCGACGAGCGGCAACATTTCCTTGGGTGAGGCTTTCGTGGCGGGAAGGAAGCGCGTGCCGAGTCCGGCGGCAGGGATAACGGCCTTGCGCACGTCGGTCTTCAACATAGCGCCGATACTAGGTGATGGGGTGGGGGTTGTCAAGAAATGCCCGACTCCGCACGCCGGCGCGCGAGAACCGCTTACGCGGGAATCTCCTTTACATTGCGGCACGCGGCCAATATAATCCGAGAGTTTTTCGGAAAGCCTTGTTGCGCCCAGCGTTGACCCGCACCACGACGCATACGCGCGCCGCGCTCCGCACGAGTGCCGAGCGGGCGTTTACCTCGCCTTTGCCGTTGTCGTTCTCTTCCTCTGAGATGATGCGCGCGTCCTTCCTGCGACTTCTGGTCCTGCGGTCCGACGTCGGGCGTGGGAGTGACATGGGCCGGTTTGAAGGGCGCCAGTGAGGCGCGGGGGACGGATCGGGGAACGATGGTGGTTGGCGCTGGCCGTCGCGACGGCGTGGTCCTTGTTTTCTCTGGTGGCTGCGTCGGCGCAACCCGTCACCGGCCCGACGGTGAAGTCGCTGGAGATCAGGGGCAACAAACGCATCGAGACTCAAACGATCATGGGCCGGCTCACGATGAAAGTCGACAGTCCCTTCACCTCCGATGCCCTGCGAAGTCAGGTCAAAATTCTCTATGATATGGGCTTCTTCGAGGATGTGCAGGTTGAAACCGACACGGTGCCCGGCGGGGTTGCGGTCACGTTCGTGGTGAAAGAAAAACCTTTTATCACCGAGATCGTGTTCGATGGCAATGAGGAGCTCAGCGACGACAAGCTCAAAGAAAAGCTCACGATCAAGGGACAATCGTTCCTCGATCAGCAGCAGGTGAAGGAAAGCGCGGAAAAGATCCGGCTTGCGTACCAGGATGACGGCTTCTACGACTGCGAGGTCATTCTGGTCATTCAGACGCTCGATGAGGACCGCAAGCGCCTCACCTTTTTCGTCAAGGAGGGGAAAAAAGCCCGCATCAAGACGGTGACCTTCGACGGCATGAAAGCCGTCACCAAGGAAGAGTTGTTCAAGGTCACCGCCACGCGGGAATGGATTCCCTGGTACGGGTTGATCACGCAGTTTAAGCTGCCGTCGCTCGTGTCCGACGCCGGACTGCTGAAGCGTGAAGAACTGCCCAACGACGTGGAGCGTATCCGGGAGGTCTACCTCAACAAAGGCTACCTCAACATGCAGATCAGCGCGCCGACGGTCGAGTTGACGGAAGACAAGAAGTGGTTCACCGTCACCTTCGCCATCGTCGAGGGGGAACCCTACACGATCTCCGAGATCGGGTTTCGGGGCAACACCGTCTTTGAGGAGCCGGAGCTCGGCGAGGGACTCAGGATCAAAGTCGGAGAGATCTTTCAGCGCGCGAAAGTCCGCGATGAGATCGGCCGCATCACCGACATCTACGGCAGCAAGGGCTATGCGTTCGCCGAGGTCAACCCGAACGTCACGCCGAACAATCAGGACAAGACGGCCAGCGTCATCTTCCATATCAAGGAAGGGGAGATGATGCGGATCCGCCAGATCAACATCTCCGGGAACGACAAGACGCGGGACAACGTCATTCGCCGCGAGCTCCGCTCGGATGAGCAGGATGTGATCGACACCCCGGGATTGAAGCGGAGCTTCCAACGATTGAACAACCTGAACTTCTTCGAGACCGTCGAAATTCTTCCCGAGCAGGTGGCGGCGGACAAGGTCGACCTCAACGTGAGAGTCAAAGAAAAGCCGACCGGCCAATTCAGCATCGGGGGCGGGTTCAGCACATTAGACCGCCTCGTGGCGGTCGCCGATATCACCGAAGGCAACCTGGGTGGATACGGCTGGCTGGGCCGCGTCCGCGGGCAGTTGGGTCAGTTGCGCACGTTGGGTCTGATCACGTTCCGGAATCCCTATCTCCAGGATTCCTTGACGTCCGTGCAGCTTGACATCTACAACTCCGACACGAACTATCTCACATATCGTGAAAAAAAATCGGGCGCGAGCGTGACCTTCGGCCGATGGCTGTCCGAATACGTGACGGGGAGCTTTTCCTTGGTGGCGGAGCAACTGAATTTCAGCGATCCTCAGGAAGGGCTCTGTCCCGATTTCATTCCGTTTATCTGCCAGCAGCTCGGAAGACAGACCACGACGGGATTCCGGACGAGCCTGGCCCGGGATACGCGAGACTACTACTTGGACCCTCGCACCGGCTGGCGAACGGCCTTTGGGGCCGACTGGGGCACGCCGTTTCTCGGAGGCACCAACAATTTCTATAAGCTGTACGCGGACGTGATCAAGTACACGCCGCTCGTGTTCGATACACGCTTCTCCATCCGCGCGCGATATGGGTTCGTCGAGCCGCTGGGCGACAAACAGGTCCCGTTGACCGAAATGTTTTTCGTCGGGGGCATCAACACCGTGCGCGGCTTCGTCTTCGGGCGCGCGGGGCCCGTGACGCCCATCGGGACGCTGCTCGGCGCCACCAAAGAGTTGATCTTCAACTACGATTTCATCTTTACTATCTCATCAGACGCGAAACTGAACGGGGTGGTTTTCTTCGATTACGGCAAAGGGTTCGGGCAAAACGAGTCGGTCTCATTCGATCTGAGAAAAGCGGTCGGGCTTGAAGGACGCTGGATCTCTCCCTTCGGTCCGCTCCGCGTGGCCTATGGCTTGAATCTCGCGCCGCAATCCGGAGAACGCCGAGGGGTCTTCGAGTTTACGATCGGGTCCCTGTTCTAGTTCGACTTGCGGAAAGGGGGACGCAGGATGCCGATTCGGTTGCGTGTGGAGCGCGCGCCTCAATGGACCGAGGCGCGAGGGGGACTGGCGCCCTTCCAGAGACCCGTTGCCGGGGGACCCATTGCCTTTCCGTTCTCCGTTGCAATGGGTCGCGCAGCAACGGGTGATGCGCCTCTCCCCGTTCCGGTACGGGGACAGACACCACGCGCAGTCGCGGGGAAGGGTGTCAGTCCCCGCGCTCTGTGCGGGACGGTTGTGCTATGGTTCGGGCTTATCCTGGCGCTCGCCGGTTGCGCCGCTCCTCCTGCGGGCGCGGGGGGAGCACACGTCGGCACCGTCGATCCCCAGCGGGTGTTGAACGAAACCAATGCCGGGAAAAAAACCCGCGACACCCTGACGGCGTTCACGAAGAACCGACAGGCGCTCGGGGAGATGGAGGAGAAGGAGCTCCGCAGGCTCGAGGAAGACTTCGTCAAGCAGTCGAGCGTGCTCAGCGCCAACGCCAAACGGGAACGGGAGGAGCAGTTCCGGCGTCGCGTGTCCGAGTACCAGCAGAAGGTCGGAGAGCTGAATCGTGAGATTCAGGAAAAGCAGAAAGAAGTGCTCGAGGGGTTTCGCGACAAGATCGAGATCATCGTGGCGAAGGTCGCCAAGCAGATGGGACTGACGGTGGTCCTGGATCGCGGGCGCGGCGGGCCGGCGATCTATTCGGAGGATGCGACCGATATCTCGGCGCGTGTGATCGAGGAGTTCAACAAGGAGTATAAGTAAGGAAGGGCGATCCTTCCGGTACGCAGGAGGAGTGAGAATGAGACGGATGCTCGCACGGCGGGTGGGTTTGATCGCGTTGGGATTCGCAGGCATCAGTTTCTGGTCGGCTGTCGGCCAGGCTGCGAACGCGATCAAAGTGGCGGTCATCGATCAGCAGGCCGTGATGGAGAAATCTGTCGCGGGCAAACGGGCGCTCGACGAACTCAAAGGCTATTCGTCGACCAGGCAGAAGATCATCGACCAAGACGATCAGGAGCTGAAAGAACTGGAACGCAACCTCCAGTCGGAGGCGACCGCGAAGTTGAGCGACGGGGAGAAACAAGCGAAGCAGGAAGCCTTTCGGGCCAAACTCGAGGCCTACCAGCGGCGCATCCAGACATTCAATCAGGAGATACAAGCCAAGCAGCGAGAAATGGTTGCGGAGTACTCCAAGAAGATCCGCGATGCGGCCATGGCTGTGGCGGAAAAAGCGGGCTACGTGGCCATCCTCGACAAGGGAACGGACGCGACAATCCGCATCGTCATCTATCATCAGCCGGGGGTCGATTTGACCGACCAGGTCGTGAAGGAATTCGATCGACAGTACAAATAACGCCGGCGTACGAGGAGGCAGCCCCTATGACGGCTATGGACCATCTCGATATCCTACGCTTGCTCCCCCATCGCTATCCCTTCCTGCTCGTGGACCGCGTGCGTGAGCTCGAACCGACCGGCGGGCGGTCGGCATCAAGAACGTCACGATCAACGAGCCGTTCTTCCAAGGTCACTTTCCAGGACGGCCCATTATGCCCGGCGTGTTGATCCTGGAGGCGATGGCTCAAGTTGGAGGGGTGTTGGCCTTCGCCTCCCAGGCGCCGGCAGGGCGACCGGTGGTCTACCTCACCGGGGTGGATGGGGCCAAGTTTCGAAAGCCGGTCGTCCCGGGTGACCAGCTCCGCTTCTATGGCGAGCTGACTAAAAAACGACCGCCCTTCTGGAAGATGCACGCCAAGGCCTATGTGGAATCGGACATCGTGTGCGAGGCGGAGATCACCGCGATGGTGACGGAGGAGAAGGAGGATGATGGCGAGCAGCGAATGGCGAATAGCGAATAGCTCAAATCTGCTCGCTGTTCACTGCTGGCTCATGGAACGGAGGTAGCGAGTGCAGATTCATCCGACGGCGATCGTGCATCCGAAGGCGGAGCTCTCCCCCAATGTCTCGGTGGGGCCCTATTGCGTGATCGGGGAGCACGTGAAGATCGGACGGGGAACCACCCTCGTTTCCCACGTGTGCATCGAGGGTTGGACGGACATCGGAGAAGCCTGCCAACTCTATCCTTTTGTCTCCATCGGGTCCCCTCCGCAGCATGTCGGGTACCAAGGCGAACCGACCCGGGTTAGCATCGGGGATCACAATGTCCTGCGGGAATACGTGACCGTGAATCGAGGGACGGTGCAGGGAGGGGGCAAAACGACGCTCGGCCAACACAACTTCCTGATGGCGTACGTTCACGTGGCGCATGACTGTCATCTGGGGAGCCATTTGATCTTGGCGAATGCGGCGACTCTGGCCGGGCACATCAGCATCGGGGATCATGCCATCATCGGAGGCTTGTCCGGTCTCCACCAATATGTTCGCGTCGGCGCGTACGCGATGGTGGGCGGGTGTTGCGCCCTGGGGCAGGATGTGCCGCCGTTCATGCGCGCGGCGGGAGGGTACCGAGCCAAGCTCTACGGGTTGAATTCCATCGGATTGCGTCGCCACGGCTTTTCCGCGGAGCGACTCGCCGAGTTGAAGCAGGCCTATGAGCTGCTCTTTCGTTCCGGCCACCGACCGGCGGAAGCCATCAAGCTGGCGAAGGAGCGTTTTAAAGAAAACGAAGACGTCTTGGAGCTGGTGACATTCATGGAAGGCACCAAGCGCGGTACCTGCCGCTCGGTGGCCAGGGAACAAGAAGGCGAGGACTGAGTCCACGTAGGATCGGCATGATGTCCGGGGTTAACGGGGAACGGATCGGCCTCATCGCCGGTAACGGACGATTCCCCATCATCTTCGCCGACAACGCGAGACGACTCGGGTATCGCGTCTCGGCCGTCGCCCACGAAGGGGAAACCGAGCCCGAATTGGCGCAGCATGTCGATCGTATTCACTGGATTAAGCTCGGACAGTTCAGCAAACTGATCAAGGCCCTCAAGGAAGACGGCGTCAGACGGGCCGTGATGCTGGGGGGGATCAGCAAGACGCACATGTTCACGACCGTGCGTCCGGATCTCCGAACGCTGGCCCTGGCGAGCCGCTTGGCTTTGTGGAAGGATGACGACATCTTGCGGGGGGTCGCAAAGGAGTTGGAGAGCGAGGGAATCACGATCGCCGATTCCACCTTCGGGCTGAGTGGGATCCTCGTGGAGGAAGGCCCGTTGACCAAGCGGACGCCGACCAAAAAAGAGTGGCAGGACATCCGCTACGGATGGGAAGTGGCCAGGGAGGTCGGGCGCTTGGATATCGGCCAATGCGTCGTGGTCAAAGATCGGGTCGTCGTGGCGGTCGAAGCCGTCGAGGGGACGGATGGCGCCATTCGGCGCGGCGGCGATCTGGCCATGGAAGGGGCGGTCGTCGTCAAGCGCAGCAAGCCGCAACAAGACCTGCGGTTCGATCTGCCGGCCGTCGGCCCCAGAACGATTGCAACGATGAGCGCCGTCAAGGCGTCGGTGCTGGCAGTGGAAGCGGGACGCGGCATCCTTCTCGACCGTGAAGAAACGGTTCGAGCCGCGAATGCGGTCGGCATCGCCATCGTCGGAGTATCGGACGAGACGTTCCGATGAAGCTGGTTCGGACAGGGGTGATCGGAGTGGGGCACTTGGGGCAGCACCACGCCCGCCACTTGGCCTCGCTCCCGGGGTCGAAACTGGTCGGGGTGCTGGACAGGGATCCTGTTCGAGGAAAACTCATCGCGGAGCGGCACAAAGTCCGCTGCTTCTTCTCGTTGGCTGAGCTCCTGCGTGAGGTCGACGCGGTGAGTGTGGCGGTGCCGACGTCGGCGCATTTTGCCGTCGCGCAGGCCTGCCTTCAAGCGGGCACGCATGTCTTGGTGGAGAAGCCGATTGCAGCCGCATTGGACGAAGGACGAGAGCTGGTCCGTCTTGCCAATTCGATGGCACGTGTGCTGCAGGTCGGACACAGCGAGCGGTTCAACCCGATCATGCCGATCGTTCGCCCGTTCATCGGGCGCCCGGTTTTCGTGGAGGGGCACCGGTTGAGCCAGTTCGGCGAGCGCGGGACCGACGTCGACGTCGTTCTGGATTTGATGATTCATGATCTGGATATGCTCCTGTCGTTTCAACCGGGACCCGTCGAGGAGGTCCGCGCCGCCGGTGTCCCTGTGCTCTCTCCGACGGTGGACATCGCCAACGTTCGCATCATGTTCGCGAGCGGGTGCGTGGCCAATCTGACGGCGAGTCGGGTGTCGACCAACAAAATGCGCCGGCTCCGCGTGTTTCAACGAGACAGTTATGTCGGCATCGATTATCACGCTCGTCACGCGATCGTCTGTCGACGCGTCGTCAAGCCCGGCGAGCGCCCGAGTATTGAGATGGAGCAGTTTCAAGCCGGGAACGAAGAGCCGTTGCGCCTGCAACTGGAGGCGTTCCTCCGGTCGATCACGACGGGGACGCGCCCGAGCGTGAGCGGGGAGGAAGGAACTGCGGCGCTCGAGTTGGCACACCAGGTGATCGAGGCGATCGGGACGTTCCTTCAACGGCATGAAACAAACGAACAGTTGGCGGCGATCATCGAACAGCAGGGCGATTGAGGCGCTGCCGTGAGCCGTCCGCTCTTCGCGGTCGGCGCAATACTATGCCGCGTATTCTGATCATCACCGGCGAGGCTTCCGGGGACCTCCACGGAGCCAACCTGGCCGCTGCGTTGAAGCGGATTGATCCCTCGATCGAATTAACGGGAGTCGGGGGGGGTGCCATGCGCGAGGCGGGCGTCGATCTCCTCCCGGGCATCCCCCAAATCGACACCATCGGCCTCATCGGTCCGTCACGTGTTCGGG
>CAZZPI010000071.1:0-8791 GCA_964655865.1 uncultured Nitrospiraceae bacterium | reverse complement strand
GTGAAACGCGGAAGGGGGTCGGGAGCCGGTTGGAAGGACTCCCGACCCCTGGCCCTCCGGAGCTGATCGCAAGGTTCCGCCGATCGATGCGCCTAACAGAGGCGACATAGGCAAACTGCTCCAGGTCCGCGTTGGAGCGTTTCAGGACGGCGGCGGTCTTCTTCAGTTCGAGCCGGGCGTGAACCAGCTCGCGGTGTTCGACGGCAAGCTGCGCAAGCAGCCTTTTGTGCTCGGTCATATCGCGCACGGCCGCCAGGATGAACGGACCACCCTCTCGCTCCAACGGCCAGAGGCTGATATCCACCGGAAATTCAGTCCCGTCTTTCCGGCGCGCGTACAGCTCGAGGCCGGCTCCCATCGGACGCGGGTGTGGCCGGGCGGTAAAGCTCGCGCGACTCCCAGAATGAGCGTCTCGATGCCGCTCCGGCACGAGGATCTCGACCGTCTGGCCGATGAGTTCGTCGCGACGATAGCCGAACCACGCCGCGGTCGGAAGTTTGACGAAGACGATGCGGCCTGCCCGGTCAACGATCACTCGGGCCTCCAACACGGCTTCCAGGATCCAGCCGACTTCAGCCTCCCAAGCATCCCGGTCCATCGTGATGATCGCTGCCGCCTCACGGGAGGATAACTTCCACACGCCTCATATCGTCACTCGTCGTCCATAATTCCGGCGTGTTACAGGGGTCAGGACTCGTTTGTGCGATGCACCCTTCGGGCCGTTCGACTCGACTGAGCTCGTCGCAGGTCGGCACTCTATTCCTGCCCCTTCATGAGGCCTGAAACAATCGTGCGATTCAGGAGAAATGATGCGTGATTCTGCGCTCCTACTCCTTTACGATGATCTTGGGAAGCTGTCTTCTATGGAACGCTTTGAAGGACGTTTCAAGGCGTGGGCCAGCCCGACGAAAGGGCGAGGGCCAACATCGGGATGTGGTGCCACCTGCTGCGAGGAAGGATGAGGTTGGACAGTTGGAGGGGGGATAGAGCAGCGGTGTAGTTGATGGCTCTCGGACATAGTCCACATGCCGGGTCTGTGCGAGCAAGGGGCTCGCATCCGAGTACGGAAGTCGGCGGGAGAATAGCAGGCTGCACAAGTTTAGGCAACAGGTGGCGAAGTGGGTATCACCCTAGATATAAGAAGATAATATGAACCAATGTCATTCGTGAATCCTCCCTTCTCCCGGTCGGCTCGAGCCCCATGGACCGATCGCGGCGTTCACCTCATGCTGGTCGGCGAATTGCACACCGGGCAATCGAGAGGCGAGACCTGCTCTCACCCCGAAGGTGTAGTGAAAATCAACCCGTTGGGCGATAGCCGTTTTGGCCCGTAGATTCTAAGAAGGAGCAAGCTAAATTGTCCTTTTGCGAAAAAGGATTTCGTTCGACATCGCGAACGCAGCATTGGACTTCATAGATTGAGTCTCGCGAGTCATTCTCCTTCACAGCGAGGTGATGCCATGAAGCGGGAGTTTGAGCCGATCGATCTCATCGTGGCTGTCGGTGCCTGTGTGACAGTGCTCGCGGCGTATTTCCTGTTTCTGTCCGCCAATGGGAGCGTGAGTGTCGCTTCCTCCCAGAATTCCACGGTTGGGACAACGAGCGCCATCGACGTCATGGAATGGGTCCAACCGGTTCTCGGACAAGCCATCGTGGACGACCTATTGGAGGGGCGAGGAGCGTCGCAACGCATCGCTGCAGCGGCGAGGGAGCTGAACCGTGATACCCTTGCAGCCCAATCCCTGCAGGACTTCCGGATCGGTTTTCCGGAGGAATTGAAAAAGCAGGCTTCGGCCTCGACCGAAGACCACGCGGCTCGGGTACAGTTCGTGATGGGCAGGTCCGTCGTTAACTTCACCGCACGGGGGATCAGGACCGGCAACGTATCGCCTGAACGCCTCGATGGGTCTTACAACCGGCGGATGATTGCGAACACCAAAACTGCCGGCTCCATGATGGACGAGGCGTTTCAGCGGAACCACCAGGCCAACCTGGGGAACTTGATCGTGGCCACGGTCCACAATCGCGATCGCTTCGCCGGACAGGTCCAGGAGCGGGTCGGACAGTCTGTGGTCCTAACCAGGACGACTCAGGCACGAACCGAACAAAAGCTCGGAGATGTCCAGGAGCAATTGGGGGCGACCACGATGGCGGCATTTCTTGCCGAACGTGCTCCGCAGCCCGCCACAACCCAGGCTTCACTGCCCCTGTCTCAACCGCGGTCATGGCCGGAGATCCCGGTCGCGGTCCTGTTAGCATTCTCGGCGCTCTTCGTCGGAATCTTCTGCGGCGGCCTCTGGATGTCCAGGAGCGTGGTTGAGCCCTCGATCGAGGCGCCGCTTCGTCTCGAAGCCGAAGAAGGACGGGTTTACCGCAAGACTGCATGATTTGTGGCGGGATGGGGTCAGGAACCCTTCCCGGCGCCGCGCGCGGCGTGGTTCCTGACCCCGTGTTGGCAAGAATCAAGGAATTAAGGTGTGAACGATGTCTACTTGGGGCGTGTGGGGATACTGGGGAGTCGTCATCGGCCTGGTGGCCATGCTCACGGTCTTCTTCGTCGCGATGAAGATATTGTTTCCCGCCCGCAAGACTGAGGAGCAGAACGAAGCGTCGGCAGGCCAGCGCGAACCGGCAACCACCGGCTCAAGGCACGCAGCTTAGCCCTGTAGCTCGCGCCAATGATTCCCTCGCCCCCTTGGGGGAGAGGGGAGGGTGAGGGGGCGCTGCGAAGCGATCTCGGCATCACCCCTGAAGCTTTATGAGCACGCGCCTGATCACTTCATCGGTGAAGCCGGTTGTCGTGGCGCGCCCCTGAAGATCGGACGTCCGAATGCCGTCGGCGAGGGTTTCGAAGACTGATTCCGATATGGCGCGCCCCGCCGACTCGACCTCGCCGCCCATATACCCCAACAATGACGCGCCGGCCAAGATCATCGCCATCGGGTTGGCCACATCCTTACCGAACAACAAGGGGGCCGTGCCGTGCGGCGCGTCGGCCATAACGACACGTGTGTTCCACGCTTCGTCGAACCCCAGCAACAGCGACTCTGAGCCGGCAACGGACCCGAACATTTGCAGGATTAACTCGCTGAGACAGTCCCCGTCCCGATTCAGCGCAGGAATTACCAACGCCTCCCCGATGCTCGTGAGCAGCAAGGCATAGCTGGCATCGATGAGGTGTGGCTCGTAGCGAGTGTTGGGATGCCGGCGTGCCGCCGCATCCATCTCTTCCTTCAGCAACCCCTCATAGACCGGACTGACCGTGTACTTGGGACCGCCGAACACTTTGGCTCCTAGCCGTTCCGCATGACGGAACGCGTATTCGGCGACGGCCCTACAGTGCCACCGTGTGATGCGCTCGGTCCGATAGGCCGCTTCGTCCTGGCCTGTGCCCTCCCGCCACTCCTTGGCCCCATACACTTCGCCCACGGCCATGCGAACCACCGTGATCGGCCCATGGACGCCGCCGAGCGGCCTTACGCCCGGAATGCGCCGTCCGGTCCGGACGATTACACTGGCCCCAATCCGTTCGCGCAGAATGATGTTGGGACTCCCGACATCCCCGGCGGCTTCAGGAGTGACGGTCGCTGCTTTCAGCCCAAAACCCGCCGCCATCAGTGCGTCGGCGGCCTCCTCCACAATCTGGTTTTTCGTGGCGCGGCGGCGGTCCAAACTCAGGTCGAAGTGCTGCAAGGTCAACTCTAGACCGATCACGCTCGGATCGAGCACCCGCAGCGCTTCTCGGAGCAATTCTTCTCCCGTCTCATCGCCGTGGAGCACCACGATCGGCTGGCTCATGACGGCTCCAGGCCTCCTTACGCGATCGTCGCTTCCAGAGCGACGTTCGTCTTGATCGAATTGGAAATGAGGCAATTGGCCTCGGCCTTGCCGATCAGGTCTTTAGCCTTGGCGAGATCCTCGCCCGGCTTCAATGTAATCCTGGGCTTCAGCGAGATCGCGGTGAATTGGAACTTGCCATCGACCAGCTCAAGCCGTCCTTCGGCTTCGCTTTCGTATGCGGAAAAGCCCAGCCCGGCCCGCTCGGCAAAGGCGAGGAACGTGCTCATGACGCACACGTTGACCGAGGACACGAACAGATCTTCCGGGGACCAGATGCCTTCATGCCCTTTGAACTCGGGCGGCGTCGCCACCTGAAGGTCGGGTTTGCCGCCGGACACGATCACGCCCATCTTCCGCTCAGTCCATTTCACCGCCGTGCGGTAGGTGTAGACTTTGCTGCGAACCTCCATGTAACCACCTCCTGGTGGAATTATGAATTAGGAATTATGAATTATAAATTTAGAGCCTCTCACTTCATAACAATTCATAATTCACAATTCATAATTCAGAATTCCTGTCTGAGCCGTTCCGCCAGCCGCAGGTTTTCCCCGTAATCGACCGGACAATCGATGACGGCCGGTTTCCCGCAGGCGAAGGCTTCCTTGAGCGCGGGTTGGAGATCGGTCGGTCCTTCGACCCGAAAGCCCGCTGCGCCGAAGCTCCGCGCATACGCGACGAGATCGGGGTTGCCGAAATCGACGCCCGACGTTCGCCCGAACCGCATCTGCTGTTTCCATCGAATCACACCGTACCCGTCATCTCTCCAGACAAGGATCGTGATGGGAAGCTGAAGTCGCACGGCCGTCTCGATCTCCTGTGAATTCAGCAGGAAGCCGGCGTCTCCGGTCACGGCGACGGCCCGCCGTTGAGGAACGAGCAGTCTCGCCGCAATCGCACCCGGCACTGCGATGCCCATCGCCGCAAATCCGTTCGAAATGACGCAGGTGTTGGGCACGGCGCAAGCGAACATCCGCGCCATCCACAGCTTGTGCGCCCCGACGTCGCAGATGACGACGTCATCCGGCGATAAGACGGCGCGGAGATCGCGAACGACGTGTTGAGGCCGCAGGGGGAAGGTCGGAGGCTCCGCCCACTCGGCCTCGAAGCCGGCGACGATCTTCTCTCGACACTGTTTCGCCCAGCCGGCCTCGAACGGGGATAGATGCCGGCCGATCCGCTCCATCGATAATGACATATCGCCCAAGACGCCCACGCCGACGATGTAATGCGCGTCGACCTCGGCCGGCGACATATCTACGTGGACGATCTGCTTGTCTCGATTCGGATTCCAGAAGCAGGGCGCATATTCAACGAAATCGTAGCCGACCGCGACGACGACGTCGCTTTGCGCCACGATCGCAGCGGCATAATCCGGCAGTTGGAGCCCGATCGTGAAGAGGGACAGCGGATCGTCGTCCGGGATGATTCCCTTTCCCATGAAGGTATGCACTGCGGGAATGCCGAGTTGCATCGAGAACCGCCGCACGGCTTCGTGCGCCCGGCCGCGAATGACGCCGTTGCCGACCAGCAGCACCGGTCGCCGCGCCCGGGCGATGATCTCCACCGCGCGCGTGACCTGCGCGGGCAGCGGCTCCGGCAGCACAGGAGCCTGGACGCGCAGCGGAGTCTCATACTCCGGCGTTCCAACCTCCTCCCCGGCCACGTCCTCCGGCAGTTCCAGATGGGTCGAGCCCGGTTTCTCCGTCTGCGCGACCTTGAAGGCTTTCCGTATCGCCTCGGGAATGATGTGCGGCTTGAAGATTTCAACATTCCATTTCGTGATGGGCCCGAACATGGAGCGCACGTCGATGTACTGATGGGATTCCTTGTGCATCCGATCCAAGGACGCTTGCCCGGTGATCGCCACCAAGGGTGCGCGATCCAAGTGGGCATCGGCCACGCCGGTCAAGAGATTAGTCGCCCCGGGCCCCAAGGTCGAGAGACAGACGCCCGCTTTGCCGGTCAGCCGTCCGTGCACATCGGCCATGAACGCCGCGCCCTGCTCATGCCGTGTCGTGATGAAGCGAATGGACGACCCCAGGAGTGAATCCATCACGTCCAGGTTCTCTTCTCCGGGCACCCCGAAGACGAACTCGACGCCTTCGTTCTCAAGACACCGGATGAGAAGATCGGAAGCCCTCATGCGGCAATCCTTGGGGTCTCAATGAGTTCAGAATTCGACACCAATAACCGGTGTCATTGATGTCACACTACCACAATCCCTTTTGTGCGATCGACTGGATCCTCCATCGAGAGTTGGAACTAAAATCACTCCAAAGGGTGATATTCAATGCTCGCCTACGGTGGAGAAGATGACTTGTATGAGCCTCGCATAGTCATATTTTTGGAAGCCGGTATGGTTCACCGGCTTGAGCCCGCCTTTCAGAAACAACCGACCAAACCGTCGCGTGCCTCCTCACTGAGGATCCAGGTTCTCCTCCGATTCTCGGTAACCAGTTTTCTCACAACCGCTTTGCTAGTGAAGGGAGGTCCCGCATGAAGCATCGCGTCTCATATATTCCATTGGTGTTCACGGCCGTGGCGTTGTTCTGGATGGGAGGCGGTATGTGCCTCCGGGACGCTCAGGCCTCGGACTGGCTCCCCGGCTCCCCTGCTGATGCCTCGGTCTCCCAGTGGGTCACGGCGATCGACCATGAGCTGAATAAGGCAGAACATCAAGCTGCCTTTCTCAACGATCCGCGCTCGCCGATCGTGCCGATGATCAACCTGTTCAATCGCGCGGCCCAAGCCCGGCAGGATAACAATCTTCCGCTTGCCCAAGATTTCGTCAGGCAGGCGCTGCACATCATCGACCAGGGCGTAGCAAAGGGCTATTACGCTGAAGCGGACGTCGCTCCGATGAAGAAAGCCATTCTGGCTCAGGTTCCGCTGGAGCTCGGCGGAGCCGGTCGCGGCGCAGCCGGTGCCACGGCCATGTCCGGCCAGTCAGCCATGTTCTCGCGAAAGGAACCCGCCCAAGGCGGTCGATCCGTCCAGCGAGGGCCGGAAGCTGGAACCGCGAAGGATCTTGAGATGACAAACCCAAACCCGTCCACGCTTTCAGAGAAGGAACAGCTTGCTCAACTCGGCCGGATGGGGCTTGGCGTGCCGGAGCCGGGAACCGCGATGGATCTTGAGCAAACCAACAAACGGCGGAACCCGAGCAACGACCACACGGCCGATCGGAATGCGCAGATCAACTTGGGCGGCGCCAGGTATTTTGTTTCCGGTCAGCCCATCAAAATCGAGGGAGAACACTACTACGTCCGGGATGATGACTCGGGCGACGCAATTCGCCTCGTCGTCAACAAGGATTCGCATCTCCTCTGCGCACCGGGCACAGGCCGCGGGCAAGCAGCCATCGGCAAGCAGGACGGGGAACTTGACAAAACCGCCAGCCCCAAGCAAATCGCCCAAGGCCAGAAGCAGGATGAAACCGCGATCGGCGCGGGATTCGTCATCGGCACCAGCAACTGTTTCGAATCCGGAGATCGCATCCGAGCCGAGGTATCGGATGAAGGTATCGTCACCCTGCTCCGATACCTGACGACCGAGCAGCCAAGCCTCCCGGTTGGCGCGCGTTCGCTGGGGAAGAGTGCGGGCACCGGCGTGCTCGCGCTCTCGAACGCGGAGCTCGGCATGTCAACACAGGACAAACCGGGTCAACTGGACATGACGACGCTTCATGGCTATCCACCGAAAGAGTACGCCGTCAAGCCCGTTCCCGGTGGCAAGTTCATCGTTGTGACGGACAGCCCCTGGCCCAAGGCGCCCGTCAAAAGCTCCGACGAAAAAACCATCGGCAGAATCGAGAGTCTCATCAAGGATTCCGAGAGCGGCCGGATCGAATACATAGAAGTGTCGCTGGCCGGCGAAGGGGTCACGAGAGTGTTGCCCAGGACCTACTTCCGCCCCGGGCCGAAGCGGGGCATGATCGTGCTCGACGACCGTCAATATCAGCTGATGCCCGCGCATACGATGCAGGACGGGAAAGAGCCGGCTCCGAGCGTGGAGGAGATCAAGCATACAACGCTCACTCCGACCGCTCCAGCGGATCTGCAGCCACTGGCGGACCGCAAGGCGGCGCGTGAAGAAGCCAGCAAGCTCCCGCGGCCCACTCCCAAGCAATTGCCGAAGGGCAAGCTGATCGCGGGACCGTGGTGGCGGTTCCCGAACCGCTGTTCCGGCAGACACGGGAGATGAAAATGGTCGTCCAGGATGGGGGGAACGGGAGAGAAATCCCGTTAACCGTCCCCTCTGACGCGCTCAGCAAACACGTGCGTTCCAGGGACGACGCGTTCCAACCGGGGGACGAAATTGAGGTCTATTTGACCCCCACAGGGAACGTCGAGTTCATCAATATTCTGAGGGAGCACTCCTCGACGCAGGATCCGGACGCCAGCGGATGATGCGGCGTTGCCCCCTCGCCCCTTCCCCTCTCCCCCAAGGGGAGAGGGCTGGGGTGAGGGGGAGGCTCGAAGGGGTCAGGAACTCTCGCCACAAGGTTCCTGACCCCTTTGGCGCTCCACAACCCACTCAGTACCCAGCACTCAGCACTCAAAACTACGGCTTGATGTACGCCCAGCCTTGCTCCTGTAATTCCATCAGCCGCACCATGGCCGGGACGGTTCGGTCGACTTGCTCGATGAGGTCTTCGCGCGTGAGGTGCATTGCCTTCATCGTATTGGAGCAGGCGGTGTATCGGACTCCATAGACTTTCTTGAGGTGCGCGAGCTCGTCACCGAACCTGGTGTCCTTTTTCGTGAAGAGCATGAGCCCGGCGCCATGCGCGACCAGCTCGACTTGCAGTTGCTCGGTGCCTAATTCTTGGTAGAGATGCCTGACGTTGTTCAATGCGCCCTTTTGTGCGTTCTCATCACCGGAATTCACATGGAACACCACTCGGTGCGGGAGACCGGGCAGCTGTGCCGAACTCCCCGAGCTCGTCGTA
>CAZZPI010000070.1:0-8913 GCA_964655865.1 uncultured Nitrospiraceae bacterium | reverse complement strand
TGGCGTCCGATTCCTTCCATCTTGGCAAGGAGCGACTGCGGCACGTAGGCATCCACGACCACGACCCCGTCGATGTCGCCTCGCCGCACGTTCGAGGCGATCGGCACTCCGGCTCGGACCAACCGACCTGTTTGCGCCTCTTGAACCGACGTCAGTTCCTGCCTGTTTTGAATCGCCTGGAGGACAAGCTGGCCGATCGGAAGGTTCAGAACCGTGAGGGGGATTTCCGGATCTAGCGCCTTCGTCAACGTCTCCATCTTGGCGGAATAGACCTCCACCCCCGCCACGCCGTATTCGATGCGTTTGCGGGCCATGGCCGCAACGAGCAGATCTCGCTGCTCCTGCGTCAACAAGTCCTCTCGATAAATTTCGTGGCTGATCGCCCGCGCGCTGTTGACGGCCTGAGCGATGTGACCGGCATGGTGCATGCGCGCGACCTCATAGGAATCCTTCATGACCCGCTCGATTTGGTCGCTGAACCACACGTCGACCGCTTTGTTCACCAACCCGCTGGCGACGAACGCCAGCAGCACGGTCGGGATGAGAGAGAAGCCGATGAAAGCCGCCACCAACTTGGCGCGGAACCCTGAGCCGGCAAAGCGATGCCGCCGCTCGAAGTATGCCTTGACCAGGTTCCGCGATAGGAGCAGGGTGAGAACGACGAACCCGATCAGATCGAGGTTGACCAAGAGGAGCACGAAGGCGTAGCCCGTGCTCGGGACGAACGAATCGGTTTCCCCGGCGCCCGTGACACCATACTGGGAATAATAGAACGTGAGCGCGAGGCAGGGTAGGAGCAGAAACAGGACGATCCAGACCGGACGCAGATGTCGTTTGTGCCGGTCCGTATCGACGCTCCCACCGGCTCGCTCGTCTGTCGCCCGGGGAAGTGAGCTTGAGGAAGGGAAATCTACGGGCATCGCCCGGTCTCTCCGACGGGTATCCTGTTCGTCACTATAGCGAAACCCTGCAGGCGTCTCAACGAGTCACACAAGATCCGCTGGGATAGGATCCCGGCCAATTACGAAGTTCTTTGTGGGCAAGGGGCTTCTCAGGCGGTTGAGGAGCTTGATCGGCCGCCATGTGAACCTTGTACGTCAGTTCAAGTCGAGGAACCGGAAGGCGTACGGGGAGCCAGGCTCACGTACTTCATCCGCAGCGCATAGAGCATGTCACACAACACGGTCTCTTCATCCTTGGTCAGGTTACCCTTCGTTTTGTCCTCCAGGATCGAGAGCAACTCGATCATCTCCTTGGCCTGCGGCAGATTCACGGGAGGCGCGGGCCGCTGGGGATCGAGCTGCTCGCCCATGAACATCAGTGCCGAGCTACCCAGGGAAATGACGAAAGAAGAAAAGGTGAGCGGAACGTGGGTTTCATCCCCCTGGCGATGCGCCTGCCCTGGGCCGCCTTCCGCCGAAGGCGAAGATTCGGCTCGAACAGAGGCCTTCGTCGCGGACTCTTCCTCCGACGTCCGACCCCGTCGATCTCGGATGATGAATCCCTGCCCCTGGTCGTCGCTCATGGCCGTTCCCGCGTCGATGCGCCAAGGCCCTGTAACCGTAGCATAGGGCTGCTGACGACGCAAGGCGGAAGGCGCCGTTGCAGGGCGATGCGAAGCGAGTATAATGAGGCCTCGCTGAAAGGACGGCCAGGATGTCTGAAGCGTTCGATCGCGTGGTGGCGTTGATGTCGCGGCTCCGGGCGCCGGAGGGTTGCCCGTGGGACCGCCGGCAGACTCACGAGTCGCTTAAGCCCTACCTCTTGGAGGAAGCCTACGAAGTCCTTGAGACCATCGATCACGGGGACATGACGAAGCTGAAGGAAGAGCTCGGCGACGTGCTCCTCCAAGTGCTCTTCCATAGCCAGATCGCCGAGGAGTCTGCGCGGTTCACGATCACCGACGTGCTTCAGCTCCTCGGTGACAAGCTTATCCGGCGTCATCCGCATGTGTTCGGGTCCGAGCGACAAGCAGGGCCTTCGCTGAATCCGGACCATGTCGTGAGTCGATGGGAGGAGATCAAACGGTCCGAGCGCCAAGATATGGGACGCCGAGACTCCGCCCTGGACGGAGTGCCCAAGACGCTCCCGGCTCTCTTGCGCGCTTACCAAGTGCAGGCGCGGGCCTCCCGGGTTGGATTTGACTGGCCCCATGATCGGCAGGGTCTTGACCGCGTTCTCGATAAGCTCGCCGAGGAGCTGCAGGAACTTCGGGCCGTCTGTCTGGCCGCGTCGGACGCCGCTGCCGGTGTCGCACACGAGCGATCGGCAGTACAGACGGAGATCGAAGCGGAACTCGGCGACCTGCTGTTCTCCATCGTGAATCTCTCGCGCCTCCTGAATGTGAATCCCGAAGACGCCCTCCGGCAGACGATTCACCGGTTCGAGCGACGATTTGCGCACATTGAGCAGGCAGCCGCAGCCGCCGGGAGAGCCGTCGACTCGCTGTCATTCGAAGAGATGAATCGATTCTGGGACGAAGCAAAACGGCTGGAAGCTACGAGTCCGCAAGCTGGATCAACCCTGCCACAGGTGTACGATGGCCGGTGACCAAGACCCGTACGAGGAGGGCAAACGCGCAGGCGCGCATCCGTTGTTTGTGGTCCTCGGCGTGATCCTAGGCCTCTGGCTCCTGATCTGGTTGGCGGTTCCCAGCGGCAAACAAAAACAAGCGACGACCCCGGAACCGTTATCGGCCAGCCTGGTGGAAGATCCAGAGGCGGCTCCGGTCGTTTTCAAGGTGCACGCAACCGTGACGGACGTCAACGCCGTGAGCCTCGTCGTTCCTCCTCAAGCCACGGACAGTCAGGTGGTTGCACTGCTGAAGCAGTTCCATCGCGCTCGGCTGGATGGAACACTAACTCGGTACTTGCCTCCCACTTCGCCCGGACACAAACTGGGAGACAATGCTGTAGCCGACATTTATATTTTTTCGGACCCGAAGGCGGCCGACCCGGAGGCCGTTCGAACCTTATCGCGCGGCGCTCACGCGCCTGGGCACTTGTACCCGCAAGCCGTCCCCTTCGAGATCGCCATGGAATCCGTGCGCGGCCATTACCGCATCGACCTCAATGACACCGGGAAGCCGGATACTGCCTCCCTTGGCTTCGCCGATGAGTCCGGTGTTCACTCCAAGCACTATCGGCGCCTCTTTTAACGGCGACACGTGTACCATCGCAGCCTCTGGAGCGGAGATTCCTATCCCCAGGAAAGTCACCTCCTCCGTCGCTCCAACGAGGAGCGACCGTGTACCGCAAGATGTGGTGGGCTCATCGGTGACACCCACAATGACTGATTTTTGAGCAGGGTGCTCGCCCCTTCTCCAGCACTGCACATTGCTCGTGCGTGAAGGACTTATCCACAACCTTACCCACAGAATCTGTGGGCACCTCTCAGCCTGCGTGATTCACGAGGATTCGGCAATCACGCGGGCTTGAGCCCGAGTCGCGCGGTGATTTCTGCACGAAGCGCGGGGATGACCGATGAAAGTCTTGCGTCAAGCTGCGGGTAAAGGTGGGCCAGCGGACCGACGAACGGCTCGATCAGGACGTCACGACGTTCCGTCAACATCCCTTCCCGATCGACGATCTGCAACTTCTCGTCGGCGATGCGGCGCGAGAGAATTTGATTCACCAGCAGGTGTTGCCCCGGCGAAGCTTTCACGGAGCCGAGAATGTTCGTTTTCATCGGCTCAAGCTCAGCAGGAATCGACACCTTGATGCGCACCGCATGACGCGTCGGCCAGGACGGTCGTTGAATCGCAAAATCGTACGAGAGTACCGGTTCCCGCGGCTCCCGAAAGGGACCGCTCACGTCCGCGACGGTCAACATGTCCTCCATGGGTCTCTTGCTCCTGGCTTATGTAAAGGAGGCGAGGTGTCGCAGAAGTCGAGCCGCAGCCACCTTCCCTTCACTGATGCAATCCGGAATGCCGATCCCGCGATAAGCCGCTCCGCTCAGCACCAACCCGGGAAACCGATCGAGCGCCTGCTCGATCTGTTGGAGACGTCGCATGTGACCGATCCGGTACTGCGGCATGGCCCTCTCCCAACGGTTGACTTCCGCATGCCAGGGGGTCCCTTGGAGTCCGCAAATCACGCCGAGTTCCTCCCTGACCAGCCGGATGATCGCCTGATCATCGAGCTTGAGAATTTCCTCGCGCCCGACCCCCCCAATATACCCCCGCACCAGCAGTTGGCCGCGTGGAGCACGATGCGGCCACTTGAGCGAGGTCCAGGTGGCGGCAATGAGGGCGCGCTTCTCCACCCGCGGCACCACAAAACCGAACCCTTCGAGTCCTCGACTCACATCGCCTGTCTCATACGCCAGTGAAATCGTCGCCGTGGAGGCGTAGGGAATGTGCTCCAGCAAGCCGGCCGCCATGGGACTCAACGGGCGTACCAGGTCGGCGCTGACGAAGGCGGGAGTGGCCACCACTACGGCCTCCGCCGACAGCGCCGATCCGTCCGCCAAGGAAAGGTCGAACATCCAGCGTCCGAGCCGGTGTGAGCGAACGCGCAACGAGGTGACCTCGGCATTCGTTCGGACCCTGACCCCGTGGCGATGAAGTCGCCCGGACAGCCGATCAACGAGCACATCGAGCCCGTCTCTCAGGCTCACGAACATGGTCCGCGTCGCGCTTTGGCGGTCTCTGCCGGTCTGTTGCCGTCGCCGAGCCGCGGCGATCCCGCGAATGATGCTGCCGTATCGGCGCTCCAGCTCGACGAACCGGGGAAAGGTCGCGTGGACGCTCATCTCTTCCGCATCTCCCGCATAAATTCCCGCCATCAGCGGCTCGATCATGCGCTCGAAGGCCTGGTCGCCGAAGCGCCTGCGGAAAAAAGAGGCCAACGACTCATCGTCGGCGCGGGAAGCGGGAAGGATCACGTCCAGTCCCATCCGCGCGAGACCGCCCCAAGTCAGCAATCCGCTCCGTAAGAAGGGCCCCAACTGGCTTGGCGAGAAGGTCACGAACCCCTCGGGCAGCTCGTGCAACCTGCCGCGAAAAAAGACCGAGGCTTTCTTCGGGGTCTCGTTCGTATTGATCACCTGGTCGGCAAGCCCGAGCTTCTCGCAGAGTTCAAGCCCGGCCGACTTCTGCGAAAGAAACGAATCGGGACCGGCGTCGATGACGAGGTCGCCGACGCGGTGGGTCAGAATCTTGCCGCCGCATCGCGAGGAGGCTTCGAGCACCGTACAGGAGAGGACCAGCTTGGACTGCGCGGCCTGCTCGACCAACGAGAACGCCGTCGCGAGCCCGGCGATGCCGCCTCCAACGATCACGACTGTGCGGGGGGATCGTTCCACAGAGCAGCAAGGTCAACGGAACTGAGACATCTCATGCGCTTCGACCACGGAGGCAAGGATGCCGATCAACGCCGCGGACGCATTGAGCATCGGCATGCGCTCGAGTTGGACGCCTTGCGATCGGGCGCGGGCTTTCAACTCGATGTCGATGTCGTACAGCGTCTCCACGTGATCGGAGACGAATCCGATCGGAGCCACGAGCACATGCCGGTGTCCCTGACGCACAAGGTCGTCCAGGACCGATTCTACAGTCGGGCCGAGCCAGGGTTCCGCCGATCGACCCTGACTTTGATAGCCGAACCGACAGACTCGGCCGCCAAGCTTACTGATCACGGCTTCCATCGTCTCCCGGACCTGATCAGGGTAGGGATCCTTCATCGCCACGACCCGTTCGGGCAGGCTGTGCGCCGTAAACAGGATCGGTACCTGGTTCCGCTGTTCGACGGGGAACTTCTGCAATCCCACCTGGATTTGCTCGACGACCGCGGCGATGAGCTGCGGATGGCGGTGCCAACTTTCCACATAGCTCACGGGGCAATCGCTGCCCAGCGCCGCGCGGGCCTGTTCGACCTTTTGCACGTACGCCCCGATGCTCATCGAGGAATATTGGGGAGCCAGGCACAAGCCCAGCACTCGTTCCGGCTGATCATCCAGCATTTCGGCGTAGGCCTCCTTGATGAACGGATGCCAGTGGCGGAGCCCCACATAGACTCGATACCGTTCACCCCCCGGCCCATTCAACTTCTGCTCAAGTTTGCGGGCGATCTCCCTGGCGATGTCTAGGGTCGGCGACTTCCCTCCCGTCAGCCGGTACCGCTCCGCGATTTCGGCGACCAACTCCGGAGGCGTGGGACGCCCCCCGCGCACATCCTTGAGGTAAGGCTCGACATTCTCCACCGAGTCCGGGCCACCCATGGCCATCAACAGAACGGCGATTGGTCTCTGCGGTCCCGGCATTCTTCTCTCCTGAGCGAACAGCAAGTAGCGAATAGCCAATAGCGTGCTAAGGTGAGGATGCAACTCTTCCTCTTTAGCTGTTCGCTATGCGCTGCTCGCTTCAAATTCAGCGTTGACTGAGTTTATGCACCATCTCGACTGCGGCCTGGACATGCTCCACGGGAGTTCCCGGCAAGATGCCGTGTCCCAAGTTGAAAATATGGCCCGGGCGGTTGGCCGCACGCCTCAGAATATCTTCGACGCGCCGTTCGATTTCGTGCACCGGTGCGAACAAGGCCACGGGATCAAGGTTGCCCTGGATCGCAAGGTCATGACCGATCACCGCCCAGGCTTCGTCGAGCGGCATCCGCCAGTCCACCCCGACGACGTCCCCACCGGCCTCGCGCATCAACGGCAAGAGAGCTACCGTACCCGTGCCGAAGTAGATCATCGGAACGTGCTCGCGCTTCAACCCCTCGAAGATCAACTGCACGTGAGGGAGAACATATTCGGCATAGTCGCCCGCCGCCAAGCAACCCACCCAACTATCGAACAGCTGGATGGCTTGCGCTCCGGCTTTGATCTGCCGCCGCAGGTAGCCCGTGATCACCCGGGCGAACTTGTCCATGAGCTGATGCCAGGTCTTCGGATCCCGGTACATAAGCTGCTTCGTATGGACATAATGTCTCGAGCCTCCGCCTTCAATCGCATAACTCGCCAGCGTAAACGGCGCACCCGCAAAACCGATGAGCGGCGCTCTCCCCCGCAAGGCCTTGCGGGCGAGACGGATCGCTTCCGCCACATATTCAAGCTCGTGGCCGTCCGTCACGCGCAGGCGGTCCACCGCGGCTTTGTCTCGAACCGGCTTGTGGATGACCGGGCCTTCGCCTTCCGCGAACTCGAAGGAAAGCCCCATCGCCTCAAGCGGCAGCAGGATGTCGGCAAAGATGATCGCCGCATCGAGCGGAAACCGATCGATCGGCTGCAGCGTGACTTGCGCGGCCAGTTCCGGCGTCTTGCACATCTCGATGAGTGAATGCTGGGCACGAATTGTCCGGTACTCCGGCATGTACCGGCCGGCCTGCCGCATGAACCAGACGGGTGTGCAGTCCACCGGTTCGCGCCGACAAGCTCTGAGAAAACGCTCAGTCATGGCACGGCATTCTAGAGAGCCTTTCGACAGGCTGTCAAACCGGCGAAGAGGCGCGTTGTTGCGGTCGGCAAGAAGCGGTGAATTCCTCGACAGAAGAGAACCGTTCGATAGAATACCCTCACCCCACAAAAATTTCCCCCATGACGTTCGACTTTGTGTATAATGCGCCGCCGAGTTTACTTCCTGCGGCCTTCCTCGTGATTCATCGCCACGCGCCGCGGTATTGGTGAGATGACCCGGGACCCCGGCGTGCTCTCCTGATGATCACGCGCAGATCCCAGTGAACCGGAGGAATAGAAATGACTGAAGTTCGCCTGCTACGCCTGCCGAAAGGACGCGAGTACTGGTACTCGTTCCTCCGATGGTTCGACTCTTGGGCGGGTCTCGAATATCTGAAGACCGACGGGCCGGCAAAGGTCGATTGGTTCCGCTGCATTCCGATCTTCGCCGTGCACGCGATGTGTCTGGGCGTCATTTGGGTGGGATGGAGTTGGACGGCCGTCGCCGTCGCCGTCGCCTTTTACTTCGTGCGCATGTTCGCCATCACGGGTTGGTACCATCGCTACTTTTCGCACCGGACGTTCAAGACGACCCGCGCGTGTCAGTTTGTCTTCGCGCTCTTGGGCGCCTCCTGCGCCCAGCGGGGCCCGCTCTGGTGGGCGGGGCACCATCGTCACCATCACAAGGCGTCCGACACGCCGGATGACGTGCATTCTCCCCTCTACGGCGGGTTTTGGTGGTCGCACATCGGCTGGTTTACGTCGAGGAAGTACTTTGCCCCCCCGCTCAAGGTCATCGGCGATTTCGCGAAGTTTCCCGAACTCTGTTTTCTCGATCGCTTCGACATTCTGGTCCCGACCGTCGCTGGGTTCGGCATGTTCGGTTTCGGCTGGTTGCTGGAGGCCTATGCCCCAGGACTGGGGACGAACGGTCCGCAGATGCTGATTTGGGGCTTCTTCATCTCCACGGTCGTCCTCATTCACGGCACCTGCACGATCAATTCTCTGTCGCATCAGTACGGCTCCCAACGCTACGACACGGGAGACACGAGCCGGAACAACTTCTGGCTCGCCCTGATCACACTCGGCGAAGGCTGGCACAACAACCACCACTACTACCCCGCATCCACTGCGCAGGGGTTCTACTGGTGGGAGATCGACATCAGCTATTATCTCCTCAAGATACTCTCATGGATCGGCTTGGTCTGGGATATTCGGGAGGTGCCGGGGCACGTGCGCGACGCAAACGGAAAGGAGGAAGCTATCGCCGTGTAGTGAATCCTTTGCTCGCCGGCCCGGCTCTCGCGGCCGGGGTGAGCAGACCTTTTAGATCCAATCGGAATGTTCCCGTGACGGAGGCGCCGAGGATCGCTCTTTCAGCGCCCGCCTGATTGCCTCGCAGATTGGATCAAGCTCACGGATTTCCTCTTCCGATGTAATCCATGCCTCGCCCGGAGAGAGCTCCACCCGGTAATGGTTTTTCCGCCTCGAGAACCATTCGATGTAGGGGTGCGGGGC
>CAZZPI010000069.1:0-8918 GCA_964655865.1 uncultured Nitrospiraceae bacterium | reverse complement strand
GCTCCCTCTCATTCTCCTCTCCCCCTGCCAGGCCTCTACACTGGGGTTGTGGCAAGGGTGTGGGGGACGCCAGTGGCCTTTGCGCATCAAGTTCGAATAGCACTAGTGGACGTCTGGGAGGACAGTGTCAGTCGTCGTCCAGTAGATGAGGGCATCACGAGGCGGCGGAGGTTGGGTTAGCCATCACTTCATTCGACAAGCCGCTTTCATTGCCGGCCGCATCGAACGCCGTGACTGCGAAGAAATGGGTCATGTCCACTCGAAGGTTTTCGACCAGAAAGCTGGTGAGCGTCGCCGGCAGTGTGGCGATGGGTAGCCCGTATGGCTCCGAGGCAGTTCTGAGATAGACCCTATACCCCGCCAGATCCTCCTCGGTGTTCGGATCCCAGCTCAACGCCACTGAGGCCGTGGAGACGTCGTTGGTCGGCCCGCCGCCGGTCGTGCCCTCCGGCCCTGCTCCGCAGCCCACGAGCATCGCCACAAGGCTCACCAAGATTATCGCGTGAATCATAGGTGCGTTCATCAATGCCCTTCCTCCTTTGTTAGAGTTGCTCTGTCTGAGGTGCCTCAGGTGCGATTTGCGGTGAACCAGATAGCGGGAGATGAGCAGCAGCAATCTACGAGAGCAGCACGTCAGCGCGGTGGTGTGTCGTCATCGGATTGATTCGTGGGCGGGCACCTCTGATTGTGAAACTCTTCCTCCTTTCGTCCCTTCGTTCATCCCTATCACGCAAGATGAGTACCTCGTCCCGTGCGCGTGAAATCAATCATTTCGCTCAACGTATGTTTGGCTTAGGTGTAGGAACTGTATGCTTCACCAGTCATGCAGCGAGTCGCACACTGTGGAATTTGTGCGTGTGTCGAGGCGCGGAGAACTTGTGGCGGAGCGAGCGTTCTTCGTTTTCTTCTCCGCCTTGACGCCTCGCTTGCTTGTCCCTATCCTCAGCACGCATGGCTGCAACCCACCCGTTCGTGATCACAAAAGTTGAGCTCTGGCCCGTCGACGTCCCGATCACCGATCCTTTTGTCGTCGCGACCGGCGCGCGAGTGACCGCGCAAAATATCTTCGTACGCGTCACTCTGGGGAGCGGTGCTCAAGGCTACGGGGAAGCCGCGCCGTTTCCGGAAGTCGGAGGGGAAGATCGAGAGGCGTGCCTGGAGGCAGCCACTCGTCTCGCGCAGGCCTTGCTGGGACAATCCAGCGCTAAGTGGAAATCGCTCGCGCGGCGCTTTCGGGATCTGGAACCGACCAACCCCGCTGCCCGTTGCGGGCTAGAGACCGCCTTGCTCGATGCGTATTGCAGAGCGGCGGCGATCCCGCTGTGGCAACTCTGGGGCTACCCCGATGTGCGGGAGCGCGAGACCGATATCACGATCCCGATCGCGGACCAAGACAAGACGGTGGCGCTCGCACGGGGCTGGTACGCAAAGGGGTTTCGACTGTTCAAGATGAAGGTCGGCCTTGACGTCGATAACGACGTGCGACGGTTAGAAGCGGTGCATCGAGCCTTGCCCGAGGTGAAGTTTATCGGCGATGCCAATCAAGGCTATGTACGCGACGAATGCGAAGCGTTCGTGAAAGGCGTGGTTGGGTTTGGAGGGATACTCGTCTTGCTCGAACAACCGGTGGTGCGAACCGACTTAGATGGTCTGGCGGCCCTGCGTCGTTACACCGGGATTCCGATCGCGGCCGACGAGTCCGTCCGTTCTCTGGACGACGCACGTGAAGTGGCCCGCTTCGGCGCTGCCGACTATATCAACATCAAGATCATGAAAACCGGTGTGGCCGAGGCGTTGGAAATCGCCGAGTTGACTCTTGCATCTGGTTTGAAGCTTATGATCGGCGGCATGGTCGAAACGCGCATCGCCATGGGATGCTCCTTCAGCCTCGTTCTTGGTCTGGCAGGATTCGATGTGCTCGACCTCGATACCCCCCTGTTGCTCGCTCGAGACCCGATCACCGGCGGGTATCAGTACAAGGGGCCTTGCCTCCAGCCATGGACTGACGCAGGCCTAGGCCTCTCGACCCAGCCACCGGCGACGGTCATCTCCATTCAGTAGAGCTCGTCGGCTGGTTCATCTAGGTGGGCGATGCCGGACTTGCAGTGGGCTTTCGCAGCCAGGGTCCCCACAAAACTTACCCGTTCGTGGATGCCATAGGCGACGATTTGCTTTCCTTGAGGTCCTTCCCCTGATCTGATCCGCTCCACGCTTCTCTCCGCACTTCTCCTCCGTCCCATGCCGTCTGGAAAATACGCTTTCACGTGCAAAATCGAGGTCCTGTGCTAGATTTGGCTAGGATTATCCGGGACGGTTTCAATGCCCGGTGTGAGTCCTCCGAGCTGATGAATTCGGAGCGGTTAAGTTGCTTCCAAACCCGTAGCGATGTCATGCCAGATTCCGCCCTCAAGAAATTCCAAGAGATCAGCGCCTTGCTGAACTCCACGCTCGAGGAAGTGGAGATCCGCAAGCAGGCCATTGAAGCCGCCACGGTACTGATGGATGCAGAAGCCGGGTCCCTCCTTCTCCTCGATGAATCTGCGAATGAACTTTATTTTGAGGTCGCCCACGGCGAAAAAGGAGATGCGGTCCGCCAGATCCGGCTCAAGGTCGGCCAAGGGATCGCCGGCTACGTGGCCCAGACCGGCGAACCGATCATCGTTAACGATGTTCAGCGTGACCCCCGCTTCTTCCGCTCCGCTGACCACAAGAGCGGCTTTGTCACCAGGAATATGGTATGCGTTCCCGTGAAAGCCCGGGGTAAGCTGCTGGGCGTGCTACAGGCCATCAACCGGAAGGATGCCGGGCAGTTTCAACAAGAAGATCTCGAGAATTTCGTCGCCTTGGCGCACCAGGTCGGAATCGCCATCAAAAATGCGAACCTTTACCAAGAAATCCGTCACCTCTTCGAGGGGTTCATTTCAGCCAGTGTGCAGGCGATTGAAAGCCGGGATCCCACGACCAGTGGCCACAGTGGTCGGGTGGCCCTGCTCACCTGTCGGCTGGCGGAGGTTGTGAACTGTGCACAGCACGGGCCTTACGCCTCGCTGCACTTTACCAGCGATCAGATGAAGGAGATCCGCTATGCAGCCTTGCTGCATGACTTCGGCAAGGTCGGCGTCCGCGAGCATGTGTTGGTTAAAGCGCAAAAACTGCATCCCGCTCAACAAGCGTTGGTCACCTCGCGTTTTGATTTCATAAAGCGGACGGTTGAAGTCCAAACTCTCAGGCAGAAAGTCGACATTTTGCTTTCGGGAAAGAGCGCGAATGCGATGGCGCAGCTCGCGGCCCTTGACCAGGAGCTGGCCAAACGCACCAAGGAATTGAACGAGATGTACGGCTTCCTTGTCCGATGCAACCAACCTGGGGGAATATTGCTTGGGGTGGCTGACCGTCTGCGCGAAATCGCCAGCTTCACCTATGAGTCATTTGACGGATCCCAACCGTATCTATCAGAACAGGAAGTGACTGCACTCTCTCTTCCAGAGGGCACACTGACTCCCGAGGAGCGGCACGAGATCGAGAGTCACGTCACACACACGTATGAGTTTCTTTCGAAGATTCCGTGGATGGAGTCTCTCCAACAGGTCCCCCACATTGCCTTCGCTCATCACGAAAGAGTCGACGGAAGCGGCTATCCACGCGGTTTGTTTGGTGAGAGCATCCCTGTGCAGTCTCGCATGATGGCGATTTGCGATATCTACGATGCCCTCGCAGCATCGGACCGGCCCTACAAATCGGCGGTTCCCTGCCAAGTCGCTCTCGGTATCCTGAAAGAAAAAGCCATGGAGGGTCACATTGACAGTGCGCTATTAGATCTGTTTATCGAGGCAAAGGTGTACCGGGTCACGCAACGGCCCACAAAAACTTCTCGCGCCGCCTAGGCTCGCCAACACAGACTCGAGCCTCAACTACATCGTGGCATCCTTCGAAATATTGCAGTACATCAAGCCGCCGCTCCTCTCTCCGTGACCTCCAATTTATCGGTCACCTCAAACGCGACCGCGCTCGCGCCCTCGTCAAATCTCGACTGCTCTTCACGGGACAGCGAATGAATCGAATAGGCTCCGACAAGCTGTTCCTTCCCTTTCAGCTTGACGGAGCCTAACTTGGTCAAGCAGATGTGTCCCAGTCGCCCCTTGTTGTCGCCTCGATCCTCAGCGGTAATGAGCTGCTTGAGCCTCTCAGCCGTATGCTCCGTGATGAGGATAGGGCATCCTGCCTTTCGCGTGAGCTTCTGGAATCGCGATGCAAGATTCACCTGGTCCCCGATCATGGTGTAATCGATCTTCTTCCCCTCCGCCCCGATATTCCCCACGACCGCCATGCCGGTATTGATGCCGATACCATTTTCGAGCAACGGCTTGCCTTCGGCCTTCCACTTGACATGGAGTTGCGCGAGCCGGTCTCGCATGTGCAGTGCACATTTGACAGCCAGCTCGACGTGATCCGGCTGGTCGATAGGGGCTCCCCAAAACACGACGATTTCGTCGCCAACGAACTTATCCAGGGTGCCGTGCCACCGGAACACGACTTCTGTCATCGCGACGAGATATTCGTTGAGCTGCGCCACCACTTCTTCCGCTGGACGCTTTTCGCTGAAGGCCGTAAAGCCGGCCAGGTCCGCAAACAGCATCGTCAACTCTTTCCGCTCCCCTCCCAGCTTCGCTTTCCACGGCGATTTGATTAGCTCCTCAACAATCTTGGGACTCACATAGGTGGAAAACATGTCATGCAAATGCTTGGCTTGGTTCTCTCGCATGATGTAACTCAAGACAGTCGTCACCGTAAACACGGAACCGATCGTCAACAACGGAGTGAGAATCGGGACACAGATGTCAGACAATGCAAAGAAGGCATGAGCCGTGCTCGCATATCCCGTCGCCACAATCCCAGTGAGCATGGTGCCGTATAAGGCACGGAGCCGCGGCAAGCTGTACGTCAAGGTAAGCCCGACAAGGAGAATCAATCCAATTTCAAGCGGTCCCATCCATAGACCGGCATGAAGAAACTGTCGGTGAATGATGTTCTCGACAACGGACGCGTTTTTTTCCACTCCGGGGAAATTCGCCGAGAAAGGGGTCGTGAGTTGATCATAGGTACCTAAGGCTGAGGTTCCCACAAGCACAGCCTTGTCCTTGAACACTCCTGCCGGCAACCGTCGGTGAATGACATCGGTCGCAGATACCCAGGAGAAACTTCGTTCGCCTCCCGCATAATTGATGAGCATCCGGGCTTTTTGATCGGAAGGCAGGAGGACAGTTCCAAGCTGAACTCCCTGCCCCAGCAGAAGCGCTGTTCGCTCCCGGGGAACGTTCAAGTATACGCGCGCGAGCTCCAATGCGAAGGAGGGGTAATAGGCGTCCCGGTAGCGAAGCGCCAAATACTCTCGCCGTGTGATGCCGTCCTCATCGGGCTGGCGATAGACATGGCCGAGAGCGGCGGCTGAGATCGAAAACTGTTTTAACGGCGGCAATGCGGCAGTGGCTTCAAACGGTTCCATATCCTCCCCGCCCTTAGCCTGTTTCACGAGCATGAACTCGCTTCGCGTCAAGGACTCGTGTTGAGAAGTTCCCACTGGCACTTCGTGCTTTCTACCCTGGATTTCTGGAACAAAGAGCGGAACTGCCAAGACGATATTACCGGCAGACTGGAGACTCCGCGCGAAAACCTTATCTGTGTCGGTCGCCTCTATTGTCTCGTTGAGTTGGGCTTTCAATGCGGCAGGCAATGATGGTAACGACTGGACCTTGGCAAGTAAACTTTTCACCCCTCGGGCGGATTCGGACTCCTCGGCTTCCGCGTAGATGATATCGAGCCCAATGACCCGAGGATGATCCGCTGTAATCCGATCTATTAATTGCGACTGCGTATCACGAGGCCACGGCCACCGTCCGAGTTCCTTGAGGCTTTTTTCGTCGACCAACACAAGGATGATTTCCGACCCGACATCCCGCGCGCCCCGAAGTGTGAATTGAAAATCAAGAACTGTATTATTTAGTCTTGCTAGCCAACTCGGACCCAGCCAGGTGAGGACTACCATCGCGCAGGTGATTCCGATACCTAAGGCTATGCCGAGCCGAGCGATGAAGCTCGTATCGGTTCTCTTGAATTCAGCCATGGTGTTACAAAATCAGCGCGTGATCATGGGCTGCGGGGCGCAACCTTTTCCTGGATCACATATGGCATGCTTCCGCCCTCTCCACAAGGAATTTCCACACAGCAGAAAGGGCGGCCGCGCACGTGGAATTTCGGTTGAGGAATGAACGCTTTAAACGAGAAAACGAGCAGATCCCCCGTGGGATTGTCCCACGGGGGATCCATGGTGGAGCGTCATGCGATGCGAGCGAGGACGACCACTACCTGTCAGAAACGTTTCGCCGTCTATCGCATTTGGCTAAGAGGCTCACCGAGCCGGATACCAAGCGAGATGACAGCTATCTTCGAATCCTAATTTTTGGCTTCTTATGTGACGATCCACTGTTGACGGAACCCGACCCGCTATTGGAAGACCCAGAACCGCTATTCACAGAGCCGGTCCCGCTGTTACCCGACCCGCTAATTAATGAGTCGGCAACCCCAGTCGTGCCAGCCGGTGGCGTCAGCGCAGTCACCACTGAGGCGTGAACACTCCCCACTCCGGAATGCCCTTGAGAAAGCGGGGCTGGCGTTGCATAGGACTCCTGGGCAGGGGCCACGACATGGACACCTTCGACACCGCCTGGGAGGACAATTGCAGTAATTGCCTCTTTATGCTCATCCACGACCCCCTTCCCGCTGGTTTCCTTTACTCCACCGGTACGACCTTTCGTGTTGCGATGTTGCTCTTCAGACAGTCCAGAGGATTGCCCCACTCCTTGACCGGCGGGTGTCTTCCGGCTGATAGCCTGCTCTAGAGGTGAGGGAGCCATCGCCATGCGAACGGCGCGAATTGAGTCTTTGGGAGCTTCAGCCCTGATCCGCTCTCTCATCACTGTCTCCTCCACTACCCTCATGGACTTGCGATGAACGGCTTCTCCAAGATTTTCTTCGGAGACCGAGACAACCTTGTTGTTTGACACATTTTCATGTGGAAGCGTCTTGCTGGATTTCTGTTCATTGGCCACGGCCTCGCTGGGATTTCCCTCGACATTTGAAGCCATCACGGCCTTGGCTGGTCTGACATAAACCGACGGTGGCATGGGAGGCTGACCTGGAAGGGCAACGGAATAATGACCCGGGTCAACAGGCACCGTTTTACCCTGCGCCGTAAAGTCGACTCGACCGGTTTCACCGATGTTCACAATCCCGCTCGCTCCGTGCTCTGACCAGACCACGAAGTAGGTGCCACGTGCGGCAGCCACGGCGGTTGGCGTATGGATCTCAAACCGCGAGCCGGGCCCCTTAAAGGCTTTGGCCACAAGCGCGCGCAGCTTTCCGTCTAAGAGCTTAATCACCGCGCTGCGCATATTCTGCTCCGGCTTGTAAACGTATTCGGAGACCTCCACACGGCTATTTTCCCCGACCGAAAGAATGCTCTCGTCCTCAAGGAAAGCCTTCGTTCGAGATTCCTTCCCGGTCTCGATCAAGTCACGGAAAAACACATCATCGTTTATTTTGACTTCTTGCATCTGAGGCTGAGCAAGATGGGTCACCGTGACTTTGCCCTCGACTGTCGTAAACATTCCGACGCTGTCCTCTGCTCGTGCCTGGCCAAACCCCGAGTAGAGGGCAAACCCCAGAACCCCCAATCCTACGGCTACTTGCTTGTACATGAATAGCATGTTCCACCTCTTGACCTGTGACATGGTGATGCCGAATCGCGTCACTATGTAAGCCATGGTTTTTGTCAGTCACGGCCAGAAGCGCATGAAGCATACCAAGGCAGGATTCCAGGATGGGCTTAGCACGACCTCTCGGGCAGCGACACAAGCCGTTGACAACGCGCGATGAACGATGAATCCCCCTCGAAAGTGCTAGACGCGCATTTAGCTGAAAGAGTAGCGAAAGCAGACGAATAATTGCGTCACGGCTAGACAATAAACGTCTGGTTTCCCGAACGCGAATCATTCTGACGTTCATCATGGCTATGACACCTCTGCTGGTGTCCTTAGACTGACGTTCGGTCGGACCGTCTGCCTTACTAGATCGGATCCTGTGGTCATTGAACGAACTTGCCGAATTCACCTGTTGCAATCGGCGGCCAATTCACCAAAGAGGCAAGGAATGCCATGCCAACAGGTGTCCTGAACTTTCCGAAAGAGCGGGAAGGAACGCAGGAGATCGCTCCTAGCATACAGTTCAGACTCAGGAAACGTTCCAGCCTGACTCTAAAGATCCGCCTTGTCAGGATCTGAAGCTGAGAGGATAGGGACACGTCTCACGATGGTAAACTCCGTTCTATCGTGCGACGCGAAGGGAGTAACTAGAAGTGGCCGCTGAGGGTTATTGAATAGATGCTGCGGTTATAGTCGAACACGGCCACGTTTGATTGGTCACGGGTGTAGTTGTATTCGAGGGAGAGGGTGAGTGAATCGGTAAGGTCTCTGCTCAAGGCTCCAGTAAAGAAAATAATCCGGTCTCTGCGGCGCGTAGTCCCATCCGGAGAAAACGAGTTGGCATTGTCGTAATTTTGCAGATAGTAGTCGAATTCCAAGCTCGGCGTTACGCTCAGCACAGCCGGGCCCGTTGCTCCGATCGACAAACGGTGTCCTCGATAAGCCCAATCGGCGTTCGTCTGTATCCCAGGGGTCGCAACTGAAACCTTCCCGCCGCCCGTTCGGTCCATGTCGAATGTGTATCCAATCCGAATGTTACTCGAACCGTCGGCCGAGCTAAAGATCTGGGTCAGGCCCGCCAACCAATTCCTCGCGTCACGGGCAGAGTTCTCAAGAAAGAGGTCGTCCTTGAAGTCCTTATTCTGATAACGGAGTTGCACC
>CAZZPI010000068.1:0-8935 GCA_964655865.1 uncultured Nitrospiraceae bacterium | reverse complement strand
TTTTAATCGTGGGACTCACTCATCTTCGTGAATGGATTGCTCCCGGCTATTCGCATACTAAGCCACCAACTAATGACGCGGAACGTTTCTATAACATGATTTACGACTTGGAAGAGTTCAGAATCGTCCAAGGGCTTTGTAACCATTCAAAGCACATGGAGCGTGTTCCTTCGATGGCAGCATTGCATCAACCAACCAGTGTTGACGAATGGCCAGAAAACGATGCCGTGAGAGATTTCGATGCCGGCCCTCCAACGCATTACTTCGTTGAAGGGCGAGATGTTCTTGACATTGCCGGGGTTGCACTGCGGTATTACGAGTTCGAATGGTTTAACAAGCAAAGCCCGACCTAGCCCATTCATTTCCCGTTTGGCTCTCATTCACCCATGCAAGAGGCAATCAAGAATGAGAGGAGTCACAGGAGGATTTTTCAATTTCTTGATTGTGTGCCATGGGCCGCTAGCTTCAGAAACTCGTCCCGCCTCATTCAATGCCTCCGATAGGGAGATTGGGGGATCGGTGATGTCAGCGGATCAGAGTGAAAATCTATACTGGCGAGCGATCTTGTCAGCGCTTCTCGGCGCGTTCGTCGGAGCACCTGTCGGTGCAATGCTGGCCGCCTGCGTAGCTGCGATGATTGGCTCCGTAGACGGCTTCGTTCATGGACTTGGAAAGGCTCTTTCAGGCGACTTTCCGTTGGGTTTTCTTCTCACATCCATTGAAAATATCGGGAAGGGTGCCGGGCCTTGGGCAGGAAAGTGGACTGTCGTTGGCGCGAAGATCGGACCGTTTGTCGGCGCAGCCAGCGCGTTCTTTTGGACATACATCGCCTCGGAGAATGAAGAGGAGCCCAAGAGTGATGGAAAGACAAAGAAGCAGGACGACGATCAGGCGTCATAAAGTCATCAGAGTACGGAAGGTCCCGGAAACCATTTCTTCATTCCAAACGACTACGCTCATCACGCGCGATGGCAAGAGCTGAGTCGTATGCTCTTACAACTCAAAGGAGAAACTTATGAATCCACTAACAGGTGCGACCTTATACGCTTGGCTCGGCGGGTATGACTCTATTGCCGCCGTAGCGGAGAATCTGCTCCCTCGTTTGATGTTGGACTCCCAACGCAGCCGCAGTTGGACTCACAGGGCTATGGGTGTGATTTGTTGGGAGCAACAATTGCTCATCGATTTCTTGTGCGCCAGTGCCGGAGGACAGCTGTACTACACGGACCGGGAGATAGAGACTCCCCACAAGGAGATGGGCGTCACCCCGAACCGGTTCCTCAGTCCATTATTCTCATGAATCCGCTGTTGGCTCGTTCCTGGGAGGGCTTGACTCATTGGTGGGGGCGGCTCACCGGCCGGTATTATTTCGAAGACTTTGTCCGGGTCTACCCCGAGGGAGTCGTGTTCAGTTGGTTCGGCCGCAGGCGCGCAGCGTCGCACAACGATCTCCGCAACTTCCTCAACCATCAAAAGTTCTATCGCTTCGCCGCGCAGTTCGCCGATCGCGCTACCATTGCGGACATCGGTTGTGGGAGCGGCCACGGATGCGAGGTCCTCAAGGCCGCAGGGGCTGCCGCTGTGTTCGGATCCGATATGTCGAAGGCCGCCATCACCTTCGCTCGGCGACGCTATGGCCACTTGGCTGATTTCACGGTCCAAGGGATTACTGAACTGAGCCGATACCAGGATAGCTCGTTCGATCTCTCCGTCTCCAGTGAGGTGCTTGAACACATCAAGGAGTATGGGAAGGAACAGCTCGCCCTCGAGGAGATGAAGCGAATCACCAAGGTGGGAGGTCTGGTGGTGATCGGCACTCCGAACAGCGAATTGCTGGGGGACCATGGGTTCTATTTTGACGAGATCGACCGGTTGTTTGCCGGCGTGTTCTCCCGCTATGTCATTTTCGAGAATGCTTTGGTGCCGACCGGAGCGGCAAAGGCTCAATGGGAGCGGCGCCTGGCGGATGGGCGGCATGGAGTGATCGTCACACAGCCGATTGATTTCTCGGAGACGGTGACATGGGGGTCCGAGATGCCCGATCTGAAAAAAGGACTCGACCCGGGGACCTACCGGTTGGGGACTCTTGACATTAACACAAGACTCCTGCACAACACGCATTCCTGGATCGTGCTGGCTGTCAAGGAGTAATCGACAGGTATCCGCTGGAGAGTATCGCACCTTCGGGCACGGTATGGAACGACCAACCCCCCAAGACGCCCGCACCAGCGATGCTTCCAAGGAACTGTTCTATTTCCTCAATGCTCGGTGCGATCTAGCGTTCGGTGCTCTGACCTTTGCTCATGACTCTTGCTGAGAGACCAACAACAGCCCTTAACGCGCATTATTCATGAGCGGTTCTACTGCAATCGCGGATTCGCTGCTGCGACAAGCTGGCACGCGGGCTTCAAGCATGCCAGCGGGCGGGCTCGCCGCTCGGTCGGTCAACAGACTGTTTCAAGTCTGCCTCCCTTCCTCGCGGCTCCGCGCGCCCGTCTCGCCACGCGACTTCGCGATTTCGCGACGAACCGTCATGAATAATGCGCGTTAACAGCCCTTTCCGATGAGTAATCATCATGATCTCCTTCTTTCACCGTTTTCTCGTTGTCTTGATCGTGATCGTCGGTTGGCTTCCTGCGGCGGCCTTGTCCGCCGATACCCAAGGCAAGGGTACCAAGAAGGCCGACGGCTCACCGACCGGCTACCATCGGATGAAAATGGTGCGCGTGATGGACCCGGAAGGCTGGGGGCAGCCGGTGGAGGCCTTTCGACTCCTCATTCCATCGGACTGGAAGACGGAGGGCGGGGTGCGCTGGGTGGCCGATCTCGGTTGTCCACCCAACATTATCCAGCTCCGGTTCCGCGCGACGGCGCCGGACGGCGTGACCGGCATCGAATTTCTGCCCAATTACACGTGGACCTCCTCCGACGATCCGATGATGCAGCAGATTCTCCAACAACAGGCCCAGAGCAGGATGGGATGCCTGGTCGGCCCGGTCGTGGGGGCGCCCGATTTCCTCGGTCAGCAGCTGGTCCCCCGGTGGCGTCCCGATGCGCGCCTGCTATCCGCAGAAGCCCTGCCCGCCGCGACCAAGGATCTCCAGAAGAGTCTTGCGGCGATCAACCAGCAATATGCGGCGAGCGGCCTACAGGCCACGAGTACCGGGGATGTCGGCCGGGTTCGGCTGGCCTACAAGATCGGCCAGCGGGAGGTGGAGGAATGGATCAGCGGCAGCGTAGTAGCGAACGTCTCGGCCGGCATGAACTCCGCGGCGATGATGCAAGGCAACTACAATGCCACGTCGCGCAACTACCAATTGACCGGACAGGATATCCTCGCGATGCGTGCCCCGAAAGGACAACTCGATGCGAACGGGGCCCTGTTCTCGCTGATCTTCAAGTCGGTGCAGCTCAATCCCCAGTACATCGCGGCGGTGACACAGTTCTACACGAATATCGGCCGGATCAACGCCCAGGCGAACGCGGAACGGTCCCGTATCTGGCGGGAGGCCCAGGCCTACATCGACAAGACGAGGCGCGAGACCTACGAACATCAGCAGAGGACCCAGGATCGGATCAGCGAGCAGTTCGGGCAAATGATCCGCGGCGTCGAGAATTACATCGATCCTCGGACCAGCGAGCGCGTCGAATTGTCCGCCGGATACGAATATGCATGGAGCAACGGCAGGGGCGAGTACATTCTGACTGAAAGCGGACACTTCGATCCGAGAGTCGTCTTCAAGGAAGATTGGACGTTGATGAAAAAAGAGCACGAGCGCTGACCGGCGCTCACCTGAACCCGTGGACGAGCGACCGCGAGGTCTCTGCAGGCTGATGGTGTCGCCCACGGTGCCCTCAGGCTCTCTCGCCTAAGGAGAGCCGCGTGTGCGGTTCGAAACAGCCTAGCCCACAATATTCATGACCGCTTCTACTGCAACCGTCGATACGCCGCTGCGACAAGCTTGGACGCATGTTTTTCACGTCCAAGCGGGCGGGCTCGCCGCTCGGTCGGTCAACATACTGTTTCAAGTATGCCTCGCTCCCTCGCGACTCCGTGCGGGGGTACCCGTTGCGTTCTTCTTGCAACGGGTCCGACGCGTGGCGTCTCGCCGGTTTCGTCACGAACCGTCATGAATAATGTGGGCTAGAGATTATCTAGCTGTTCTTGCCGTCGCTGAGTTACAATCACCTCCATGCAACAGTACATCAAGAACGCTGACGATCTGCGTTGGCTGCTCGGGCACACGAGCGGATTCCACGGCGGGTACGTCACTGATGTGCACATGGCGAAGCGTCGGTTGCTGGATGAACCGACGGGCCGCGAGGTGTTGGCCGACACCACGGTGACGTTGGTGATCCGCTATCGGGTCCGTGGTGCCGTGCGCGTGGCCAAACTCGTCATGAGCGGGGTCACGGATTTCTCGATCTTCGAGCAGGAAGGCGCGGATTGTTCCGCCTTGAGCGTCATTCAAGCCGAAGCCGGCGGTGGCCGTTTGCGCTTCTGGTTCGATCCCCAGGGCGAGCTCTATGTCGTTTGCGAAGAAGCCCAGTTCGAGGAGGTTTCGACACCTGTGGCCAATGGGGTCCGTGACCGCATGCCCGCGCAGTGGACCTTCCAGGCGCGCACCGGTCAAGGGCCGACGGCGGATTGGATGCTCCGCCAGTTGGCTGAAGCCGGCATCCCTTGCGCATGGCGGGAAATCAGGCCGGGGAAACCGGCAAAGGACCCGGTGCGGTTAGAAGGGGATCTGGTCCGCGCCGGTGGCGACGGTGTCGTGGAACAAGAGGGGCTTCACGTCCAGGTCTTCGGTCCTTTCGATGGGGGCACTTTCGGGGTGGTGCTGCAATTGCCGGGGCACAGGAACGGTTTTGCGGGAAGGGTGCTAAACGTGCTGGCGGACGCAATCGCGCGGACATTCACCGGTACCTGCTTGGTAGGCAATACGATTATCCCCGGGATCGAGTGGCAAAGCTGGAAGGCGCTTGAAGGGAGGCGATTAGAGAGACAGCAATAGGAGGCGACTAACTGTAGTGACCGTGGCCGTGCCGTGCACCGTGTGGATACCCAGCGGCGCCGTTCCCGTTGACGTAACGGCCTGAGCCGTTCCCGTTTACCGCTCTGCTCTTTCTGTTCACACACTCCACCACGTGCCAGAATTTCAACGGGTTGACCTTCTCCTTCCTCGCGACGTGGAGGGACGTCCCTTCCAGGACTGTGCTCAGCGACAAATCCGTACGCCAGCCGAGGTGCTTGGTCAGCGGCGAAATGACCTTCTCGACCGCGGCGATGAGCTTGTTGCCGTTGCTGAAATGGTTCAGCATGACGATGCGGCCACCGGGCCTGCACACGCGGATCATCTCGCTCACCACCTTGCGATAGTCCGGCACGGCGGTCACCACGTAGGCCGCCATGACCGTGTCGAACGTATCGTCGGCAAACTGCATCTGTCCCGCGTCCATCTGAAGCAGCTCGACGTGATGAAGCCCGTGCTCTTCTTTCCGCTGGTGCGCTTTCTCGAGCATGCCCGGTGAGAGATCGATAGCGACGATCCTGCAGTGCCGGGGGTACATCGGAAGCGCGATGCCGGTGCCGACGCCGACCTCGAGGATGCGCTCGTTCGGCTGTATATTCAGCTTATGGATCGCGGACTCGCGCCCTTCCTGGAACACCTTTCCGAAAATGTGATCGTACACGCCGGCGTACGTCGTGTAGACCCTTTCGACTTTCCTCAGATCCATGATGCCTCACATCCGGACAGCGGAGCACCCGCGCACCCCGTACGTGCAAGGATGAGCTGTGCCGTGCCTGTGGGGAAGTTCCTCAAATAAGGCGGGAAACCTAGCGCGGTATTCTGACGGGCCCGCCCGATCAAAACGATGCTTAATCTAGCCAAATCCCCTAGGCGAGTCAACAGATTCCTACGGCGCCTTCATGGAGGCCGACTTTCCCGCCTTGCGGCGGCTTGATTCCCTCGCGCGCGCTGTGGGATATGGTACGCCGCCATGGTGCTCGCGGGGCTATTCGCAGCCGTGCTGTTCGCGGGGTTAATCGTGGCTGACTGGGCTTACTTCGTGCGGCTCACCGAGGAAGCCAGTCGGTACGGGTGCGCGGTGGCTCGTCTCCACGAGCACTGGCGCGCGGTGACTGTGGCTACGCTCGAAGCCCGATTCGGTCCCCAAGGTGTCCTGTCGTTGCCGCACGGCGTCGCCCGCCTGTTTCCCGGTACGCAACGGATGAGCCTGCGTCCGACCTATCGGCTGTTCTCCCTCCATTTTCGGACCGCGTGGCCGATCAAAGGATCCCTCGATCTCCTGCCGGAGGAGGATGGGATGAGGGTTGTCTGCGTCAAACGTGTCCCTTGGTCCTCGGTGATCCTGACGGTGCTCTGGTTTACGCTGGTGAGCCTGGGGACGATGGGCTTCCTTATCACATATGTCCTTCAAGGTGGGTTTGCTTCGCTCGGTGGTGTCCTCATGGGAGCCGGCATTATCGGGCTGGGCCTCCTCGTGATCGCGTTCGGACTTGTCACGGTGGTGATCGCCTACCGGTTGGAAAACGGCCGGCTCACGACCGTGTACGAGGAACTACGGGCCTCGCTCACCGGCTAATGCGGTGGGATGGTCTACTCACGAAAGGCGTCCAAGAAGTGGTCGTATTCCGGTGGGAGGTCGAGTGAATGCCGCTGCTTGGCGAGGGCGGCGATGATCCCGCGATGCTTCTGATGAAGCCCCGACGCGACGAAGGCGTCGCGAAACCGCTGCCACTGCAGCGAGGGATCGGTCATGAGGCGTTCGCGTTCTGCTGCCGGAAGGGCGCGGGTGCTCGCCACGAGGTGAGCGACGGCCTTTTCTACGCTGTGGTAGGGCGGCGCCAATTTCAGCTTGGCATAGAAGACCTCCAGATGGCGGCAGAATTCCGCGCGCATGAAGGCCAGGGGATCAGGGGTGGGCTGAGTGGGGGGAGTGGATTCGCTCATGGTGGGACACGTCGTCGCTTGGAATCATAACCACAATCCGAAAATAATTACGAGGTCCAGCCCAGGCCCCGATCTCGGTGCCCCAAGAATTTCAGTCGAGGACTGGTTTGGGTATGAGACGGATCGCGCGGGTCGATAGTGGGAGGGCTTCTCTCACAGCAAAGCCAGTGGCCTGAGCGTATGATTCAAGAACAGGAGTTCCGCTCTTTCCTCGAAGAGTGAAACCGCTGTGATCGAAGCATGGTCGATCCGCATCTGGCGAAGTTGGACCATCTCGATGTCGAGATAGTGAGACAGGATCGTGCGGATCACGTCGGCGTGTGTCACGAAGAGCAGGTGGCCCTCCGTGTGTGGGTACGGGAGGGGAGTTGGTTCGGGCCCCCTCCCGTGTCGAGCGTAGCTCGACCTAGTGTGGGTTGCCCGGGCTTGCTCCACCACCGCCACCGCCCGCTGCTGGACCTCCCAGAGGGTTTCCCCTCCTGGCGGGCGTGCCTCTCGGGGCTTGGTATAGAAGTCTCGTCGTGCCGGTTCGTCGCTAAGATCGTTCCAATAGCGGTTCACCCAGTCGCCGACCCCGATTTCCCGAAGGCCGGCGGCGTGGCTCAAGGAACATCGGAGAACGCCGGCCAGTGCCTCGGCCGTTTGGGCAGCGCGGAGCACGGGGCTAGTTACGATCGCAGCCACCGGTGCGCCCTCCAACTGTTGAGCGAGCGTCCGAGCCTGCTGTCGCCCCCGCTCGTTTAAGGGAATAGGTTGGTCGCCCATGATCTGGCCGCTGCGATTCCAGTCCGTTTCGGCGTGTCGAACGAGAAGAATGGTCGGCATCACGAGCCACTGCCGGTCTGATCAGGAGGTTCAACTAGCAGCAGGCTTAACCGTCAGCGCGACCGGCGTCCAGGATTCACCCGCATCCGCCGACCGGTAGAGCCCGCTGCCGTTGGTGCCGGCATAGATCGTTCGAGGACTCTGAGGACTCATCGCCAGCGATCGAATGTTCAGGGTCGCCAGCCCTTGGTTGATCGCACCCCACGTCAGCCCACCATCCACGCTCTTGAAGACCCCGGCCCGGCCGCCGAGGTACAGTTCGTTGCCGTTCGTCGGGTGAATCAGCATTGTGCTGATAAATTGATCGGGAAGCGACTGCCCGATGCGTTCCCATCGCTCCGCTTGGTTCATGGTTTTAAAAAGCCCCTTCGTCGTTGCTGCGTAAATGATGTTGGGGTTCACGGGGTCGATCGCGAGCAGGTTGATGCCGAGCGCGAGCGAAGCCATGAGTTCTTCCTCCGGGATGAGGCCGTTGTTGACCTTCTCCCACGTGGCGGTTCCGTCCCGGCTGCGGTAGGCGCCCCCGGTGGTGCCGGCGTACAGAACCTTGGGATTCTTCGGATCGATCGCGAGCGTGACGACGATATGCACTTCCTTCATCCCGGCCATCCGTTCTTCCCACTCCCGGCCTCCGTCTTTGCTATAGAAGGCGCCGACGGTGGTGGCGGCATAGAGCGCTTCGGAGTGCATGGGATGAAAGATGAACTGGTTCACGTAGGAGACGTGCTCCTTCAGCCCGACATTGTGCGGGAGCCAGTGCTGTCCGCCGTCCGGGCTTTTGTATACCGCGTCGCCCATCGTGCCGGCGTACACCGTCGCTGGCAGTTGCGGGTCGACGGCGAGCGTCGTCACCCGGCGGGCGCTGAAGCTCGGAAATCGCTCCCACGTCGATCCTCTGTCCCGCGATTTATACACGGCGTCGTTCGTGGCGACGTAGAGGATGTTCGCGTTGGTCGGATGCAGCGCGATGGACACGATGGCGTCGCTGTCCCTCTGGCAACCCAGCGAGCTGAGTGCGAGCAACAAGAGCGCGAGCGGAGCGATGGGGCCGGTCGAGTGCATGCGCATCGGGATCATGGTGGCGGGAGACCTAATCATAGGGATTGGATGGGAGTCAAGGAGCCGCGACCGAT
>CAZZPI010000067.1:3656-8948 GCA_964655865.1 uncultured Nitrospiraceae bacterium | reverse complement strand
TCGTCGCCGCATCCCGTCCTTCGTCGCCCAAACAACGACTCCCGACCCCTTTCCACGCGCCTCAGCTCATGCTGCCTTTCGCGTCCTCACGAGACGCTACCCCTCGGCGTTAGCTTGCTTTCCGGTGGTACGCGGGCACGTCCCGGCAGATCGCCTCGAAACGTTCGCGAACGCGTGAGAATTCTCGGCCGAGCGCTTCAATCAGCGCCGGGAGCGCGTCGAGTTTGCCTGACTCGCCCTGTTGCTGGATGGAGGCGCAGAGGCGGGCCAGGCCTTTGGCGCCGACATTGTTCGAGCTGCCTTTCAGACTGTGCGCAACCCGAGCAATGACGTCACCCTGATTTTGCTCGAGCGCGGCGCGCAGGCCGGCGATGTGGGCCTCGGCGTCCACGAGGTACTGGGAAAGCAGCGTTTCGAGAAAATGCGGCGCATCGCTTCCCGACAATTCCTGGAGCTCCTGCAGAATTCCCGCGTCCACACAGTCCGGCTCGCGTGAGCCAGCGGCACGGAGGGGAACCACTTTCGCGTCCAGAGATTCAGGACGACGCCCCAACATGAGCCATCGGTCGAGAACCACTTCCAGCTCTGCCGGCTTCACCGGCTTCCCCACGTAATCGTCCATTCCGGCTTCCAGGCATTCCTCGCGATCGCCCGGCAGTACGCTGGCGGTCATGGCGATGATGGGGAGGCGACGACGAGAATTAGGAATTATGAATGTTGAATTAGGAATTGGCCGGAGAGAAGGGGAGCCCTTCAATTCATCGTTCCTAATTCCTAATTCATCATCGCCCCGCGCCTGCTCGTGTTCCCTGATCAGCCGCGTGGCGGCGAAGCCGTCCATCTCGGGCATCTGGCAGTCCATGAGCACTAGGTCATAGGGAACGCGGGACAAGGCTTCGACGGCTTCGAGGCCATTGGCGACGACGTCGACGCGAAGCCCCATCCGTTCCAGCATCCGTACCGCCACCTTTTGATTGACCGCATTGTCCTCGGCCACCAGCACCTTGAATCCCGCACGCGCTTTCGCCCGCTCCGCCCTCTGTGCAGCATCAAGCCGGCTCATCCCTGAAGACACCGGTGCCTCCTGAGCGTGTGCGCCGGTCGCCCGCATGGACAGCCTGGCGAGACACTGAAACAATGCCGCTCCTCGGATCGGCTTGATCAAATAGGCGTCCACCCCCCGTTCTGTCCACCGCTTGGCCTCCTCCCGCTTTCCGAGGGAGGTCCACAACAGCACTTTGAGGGAGCCCCTCTGCAGAGACTGTCGAAACCCGAGGAGCCGTTGCACGCCTTCCTCGCCCAGACGGTCGAAATCGAGTATCGCGATCGTGACGTTGTCCGCCTGTGTTCCACCGGCATCGAGGCGTTCGATGGCATGCCCGACGGTATCCGCGACTTGGGCGTTCACGTTCCACTGCATCGCCGTGAGCAGGAAGCTCTCCTGACTGATCGGCCGGTCGTCGACGAGCAGGACCGGCAGGCCGCTGAGGGTCGAGGCCCTTTCACGATCGCCCCGCTGACCGAGCGATTGCTTGGCCAGACGCACCGTGAACCAGAAACAACTGCCCTTGCCGACATCGCTGGTGACGCCGATCGTCCCCTCCATGAGTTCCGCCAGCCGCTTGCAAATCGCCAGACCCAACCCCGTCCCGCCGAACTTCCTCGTGATCGATCCGTCAACCTGACTGAACGATTCGAAGAGCCGGGCCTGTCCTTCCGGGGAGATGCCGATCCCGCTGTCGACCACTTCAACGCGGACCACCACGGCCTCCGTATCTTCCGACTCCAGCTTCACCCTGACGACCACGTCGCCTTGCTCGGTGAACTTGATGGCATTGCCGAGCAAGTTGATCAAGATCTGTCGGAACCGGCCGGGATCGCCGCGGAGGGCGGTGGGCACGGTCGGGGGGATGAGACTCACCAGGTTGAGCCCCTTCGTCGAGGCGCGTTCCGCGAAGAGATCGAGACTCTCTTCCAGGGCCGTCCGAAGGTCGAAGTCGATGTGTTCCAAGGTCATCTTGCCGGCCTCGATCTTCGAGAAATCGAGGATGTCGTTGATGATCGTGAGCAAGTGCTCGCCCGAGCTCCGGACGGCGTTCGCCATCTCCCGTTGCTCGTCGGTGAGCTCCGTGTCCAGCAGGAGCCCCGTCATCCCGATCACTCCGTTCATGGGAGTACGAATTTCGTGGCTCATCGCCGCCAAGAACGAAGACTTCGCGACGGTCGCGGCTTGTGCCCGAGTCAGCGCCGTATCCAGCTCCAGATTCACCTTCTCCAACTGACGGGCGTATGCCTTGAGGTCCTCTTCCGCCTGCTTGCGGCTTGAGACATCCCGCAGAAAGGCGCTGAACACCACGCTGTCTCCCAACCACAAGGCGGCAATCGACAATTCGACGGGAATCTCCCGGCCGTCGCGACGGCATGCGGTCACTTCCATGAGTCGATTCAAGGCCGGGCCTTCCCTCCGTTCCAGAAACCGCTTGAGGCCGGCGCGATGGGCGGTGCGGAAGCGTTCCGGAATGATCGTCTCCGCCAGGTTCCGTCCGAGGGCTTCGGCCTGCGACCACCCGAAGAGCGCTTCCGCTCGGGCGTTCCATTCCGTAATCGTGCCCTCGGCATCCATGGCGATGACGGCGTCCATGGCCGTGTCGATGATCAGCCTCGTACGCTCCTCGCTCTCGCGCAAGGCCGCCTCCACCTCCAATCGTTCGATGAACAACCCGATCTGCGTTCCGATCCCCACCAGCATACGGGACAACTCCAAGTCGACGTGCCGGGATTCCCGGCTGAAGAATTCTAACACCGCATAGACGTCGGCCCGTAACCAGAGCGGGAACGCATACGCGCTGCGAAGCCCGTTCAATACGACCGGCGAGGAGCGGATCCCGCCGGGGGCATTCGCGACATCGCGGACCGACACCGGCTCGCCCTGCGCCAAGACTCGGCCGGGGAGTCCGCAGCCCATGCCGAAGGTCTCAGCCCGGCTGGCTGCGACGATTTCGTCGAACTGCCGAGGAGCGTATTGCCAGGCATGGGTACAGCGTAACGTCCTGCTCTGCTGATCCACCTGCCACACGAATCCGAGATCCCATCTCAAGTTGGCCCCGATGGCGGGCAGGATGGCGAACATGGCCTGCTCGATCGACGGGGACTCAACCAAGACCCGCGTCACGGCGTGTTGCGTGGCCAGGCGTTGGCGAACGCGGGTGCGCTCGGTAATGTCGGTGATCACCACCTGGGTCGCGGCTCTCCCGTCGGACGTGATCGGCGTCACCGTCACTTCCACGTTCATGATCGTGCCGTCCAGCCTGACGAGTTCCTCCTCCTTGTCAGGAATGACATGATCCGATTCGGAGATTCGCAAGGCCCACTCCCAACCGGCCGTTCGGCAAGAGGGATGGATGAGTTCCAGCGGCGATCTTCCGAGTACGGCTGCGGCGGAGGTCGCACCGAAGAGCTTGACGGCCGCTTCATTGATGAAGATGACTTTCTTGTCGGAATGCACGAGCATCGCGATGGGAAAGCATTCGACCATTCTCCGGAACCAAGGGTCCTCGTGAATCATAGTTCTCTCGTCCATGAATTCGGTGCCCGGTTGGATCACGGCCATGCCGACACAAAGCCGTTACAGCCCTATCGGCCTCCAGCCCAAGGGACTTGAGGGTTGAACGAGTTTCGCCCGGTCGTCGGGACCGTGGGCACGTTGAACGGGAGGAGACTTCCGCTTATGATGCATGGGGGATTTTCTGCGATGAAGTCGAAAATTATGAGCAGGGAGACATTCACGCTCCGCCTGCCGGAGCTGCGCGCCCAAGGGCAGCGGATCGTTTTCACCAACGGCTGCTTCGACCTGCTTCACGTCGGCCATACCCGTTATCTTGAGGCGGCCCGGGCCTTGGGAGATGTGCTGGTGGTCGGCGTGAACACCGATGCCTCCGTCAAGTCGCTCCACAAGAGCCCGGAGCGACCCATCGTGTCAGAGGACCAACGAGCCGAAGTTCTGGCCGCGCTGGCCTGTGTCGACTACGTCGTGTTGTTCAACGAGCCGGACCCGGGACGCCTGATCGAGGCGATCCAGCCAGACATTCTCGTCAAAGGCGGCGATTGGCCGCCGGAGCAGATCGTCGGCCGCGACACCGTCGAGGCGCGGGGCGGGCGCGTGCAAACGATCCCCTTGGTTCCCGGCATCTCGACCACGACCTTGGTGCACCGGATTCAATCCCTCAAGCCGTAACCCCGTGCCGTCGACTGTCTCCTTTCCCTCACTCGATCGATTGTGGACGCCGCTGGTCGATGCGTTGCGTCGTGAGTCCGCACGCGCCGCGCTCGTGGGGACGCACGGCTCGCTCACCGGGCTGGCCCTGAGCCTCCTGGTCGATCGGACCGCCGGCGCCAACGCCTCGTGGCTCATCGTGACGACCACCGACGAAACCGCGGAGCGGTTGCACCTCGATCTCCAGTTCTTCCATGAACTGCTGGGGCTTCCCGCCCGTCCATTAGCGCTCCTGCCCGAATGGGAGACGCTTCCGTATGAGCCTGCCGCTCCTCCTGTCGACCTCATTGCGCGCCGCATGCGGACGCTGGAACAGCTCTCGCGAGAACCACGGACGGTGCTCGTCGCCTCGGTTCGAGTGTGGATGCAACGCCTCCTCCCCCGCTCGGCCTTTCTCGGAGGTCGTTTCGAGATCGCGCGCGGAGAAGCCATCGAACGAGAAGAGCTCACGGGCCGGCTGTTGCGGCTGGGCTACCGGCGTGCTTCGATCGTCGAAGCGCCGGGCGAGTTCAGCATCCGTGGCGGTATCGTCGATCTCTTCTCGACGATGTATGACGAACCCTTGCGCATCGAGTTCCTCGGGGACACGGTGGAATCGATCCGCTTCTTCGATCTCGAGACCCAACAGTCCACCCGGAAGTTGACCGAGGCGATCGTCCTGCCGGCGCGCGAGCTCATGCGGCCCGGCGGGGACGTGGGGGCGCCGATCAAGCCCGATGCGGAATGGCGCGGTCCATCCGTCTACGAAACGATGGACACCCTGCTGGACTACTTCAAGACGCGACCCATCGTGGTTCTCGACCAACCGGCTTCCCTCGGTCGTGAAGCGGAAACCTGGTGGGACCAGATCGGGGAGGCGTACGGGAGGCTGGACGACCGGGAGGGCCTCGCGACTCCCGATGAGTTGTTCTGCGAGTGGCCGGCCCTGCTCGAGCAGACGTGCGATCGGCCCGTCCTGAGCCTCGAGGCGCTGGCCCCTCCCGAAGGCCCGTGGGAGCCGGTCGTGACCTTCCCCGCTC
>CAZZPI010000067.1:0-3646 GCA_964655865.1 uncultured Nitrospiraceae bacterium | reverse complement strand
GGAACGCCGTTCACGGACACGATCAAGATCCTGGACCGACTGCGCAGCACCCATCGGATGCTGATCGTCGCGCGGAGCCGAGGACAGGTGGATCGACTGCTGGCATTGTTCGCCGAACACGATCTGCCCGCGGAGCGGTGGACCGCCTCGTCCTGGAGTCGACCCCTCAACCAGAAGCTGCCGTTCCTCCTCCTGCAAGGAGACGTGAGCACCGGCTTCGTGTCGGCCGAGCTGCAGCTGGCAGTCATCACGGAAGACGAACTCTTCGCCAAGGGTACGCGCCACCGGCCGCAAGCCAAGACTAAGGCTGCGGCGTTCCTCTCGACCCTCGAAGAGCTCAACGTGGGGGACTACGTCGTGCACGTGCAGCACGGCATCGCCTCGTATCGAGGATTGCAGCGCCTCTCGGTTCAGGAGTTCGACAGCGACTACCTGGTCCTCGAGTTCGCCGGCGGCGACAAGCTCTACGTCCCGCTGGATCGGTTGAGCCAGGTCCAACGTTACAGCGGGGGCGACGGTCACGTTCCCAGGTTGGATCGGCTCGGCGGCACGACGTGGGCGAAAACGACGGCTCGCGTCAAGAAAGACATCGAGGAAATGGCCCAAGACCTGATCGACCTCTACGCGAACCGGGAATTGGTCCAACGCGGTTCCTACGGCACCGACAGCACGCTGCTCCATGAATTCGAGGCGGCCTTCGAATACGAGGAAACTCCCGATCAGTTGCGGGTCATCGAGGACATCAAGCGCGACATGGAGTCCGTCAAGCCGATGGACCGCCTCGTGTGCGGCGACGTCGGGTACGGCAAGACCGAAGTCGCGATGCGAGCCGCCTTCAAAAGCGTCGAGAACAATCGACAGGTGGCCGTGCTCGCGCCCACGACGCTGTTGGCGCAACAACACTACGAGAACTTCTCCGCACGGTTCGCGCCGTTCCCCGCCCGCGTGGCCCTGCTCTCCCGATTCCAATCGCCGAAGGAAATCAAAGCCGTGCTCAAAGACCTCGCCGCGGGCACCGTGGACATCGCGATCGGCACGCATCGCTTACTCCAAGCGGACGTGCAGTTCCGAGATCTCGGCTTGGTGATCATCGACGAAGAGCAGTGGTTCGGCGTGCGGCACAAAGAGCGACTCAAGCAGCTCCGCACCCAAGTGGACGTCTTGACGCTCACGGCGACGCCCATCCCGCGCACATTACAGATGGCCATGTCGAGCGTCCGCGATCTCTCGGTCATCGATACGCCGCCCCCCGGCCGCTTGGCGATCCGCACGCAGGTGGTGCGCTTCAGCGACCAGATCGTGCGCGAGGCCGTCATGCGCGAGCTCGGCCGAGGCGGCCAAATCTATTTCGTCCATAATCGTGTCGAGACCATGGAGCAGATGGGGGCCTGGTTGAGGAAGCTCGTGCCTGAAGCCCGCGTCGTGATGGCCCACGGTCAGATGAATACGCATGTGCTCGAAGGGGTGATGGTGAAGTTCTTTCATCGCGACGCCGACGTGCTCCTGGCCTCCGCGATCATTCAGTCCGGGCTCGATATCCCGACGGCCAACACCATCCTGATCAACCGGGCGGATACCTTCGGTCTTGCCCAGCTCTACCAGCTCCGCGGCCGTGTCGGTCGCGCCGGAGACCAAGCCTACGCCTACTTTCTGATCCCCGATGAAGGCACGTTGTCCACCGACGCGCAGAAGCGCCTGATCGCCATCCAGCAGTTCACCGAGTTGGGTTCCGGATTTCGCATCGCGGCGGCCGACCTCGAAATCCGCGGGGCGGGCAATCTGCTCGGTAAGCAGCAATCCGGCCACATCGCGGCGGTGGGGCTGGATCTCTACATGCAAATGGTCGAGCAGGCCGTGCAGCGGCTGAAAGGCCACGTCATCGAGGAGGAGCCGGACCCGACCCTGCGGCTGAATCTCTCGGCCTACATTCCCGAGGATTATGTCCCGGATGCCCACCAGCGGCTCTCGCTGTACAAGCGGCTTTCCTCTTGTCTCCAACTCGGGGAGTTGGCGCTCCTGCACGGAGAAATGCAGGACCGCTACGGCATCCCGCCGGAACCGGTGGAACGGCTCTTAGAGGTCATGCAGATTCGGCTTCTGGCGAAAGCGATCCGGCTGACCGCGGTCGAGGTCAAGCCCGCGTCCTTCGTCCTCACCTTGAGCGAGCGGGCGGAGATACCGGCGGCGGCGATCCACCGCCTGATGGACCGCTGCGGGACGCGACTTCGCTTTGTGTCGCCTCGATCCCTGGAGGTGCAAACGCCGCAACCAGACTGGCTTTCCGTCTTTTCGGAACTCACCGCAACCTTGCAAACATTGGGAGTCTGTGATACCAAGACTCTCACATCCACCGAATGAAGATCCTCCGACCTTTTCACGCCGTCCGCCCCGTGCTCGTCTCCGTTGCCGGGTTGATGCTCGCCCTTGGTCTCACGCAGCTCTTCTCAGCCTGCGCTTCGAAGGAGGAAGACGCGATCCTGGTGATCGTGAACGGACGCCAGATTACGCAAAGCGAATTCGATTATCGGTGGTCCGAATTGGCAGACGCGACGAAGGCGCGATACGAGAAGCACGGGGGTAAACGGAAATTCCTCGACGAGATGATTACCCGTGAGCTCTTGATGCAAGAGGCCCGTCGGCGCGGGATTGATCAGAGCGAAAGCATCAGGGAACGCGCGCAGCGGTTCAAGGAGCAGCTCATCCTCGATGAGCTGTTGAAAGAGAAGATCAAAACCCAGGTGGAGCTGTCCAAGGAGGAGCTCGACGCGTATTACGCGGCTCACGCCCGCGAATTGCTGGCGCCGCTCAAGGCGCAGGTGTGGATCATGCTGCTGCCGAACGTGTTCGCCGCCAAGGATCTGAAGAAGCAAGTCGAATCGGGAGGCGACTTCGCTAAGTTTGCCCAGCGCTATTCGATCGACGAGAAGACCAAGCCCAAAGGCGGAGACCTGGGACCGTACCGCAAAGGCATCGCCCCGCCTGATGTTGAGGAAATGATTCCCACCCTCAAGATCGGCCAGGTCAGCGACCCCATCAAGACGGACGCGGGATACTACATCGTCAAGTTGAGTCCCTTGGACAAAGAAACCCTCGAAGCCGATTCTGCGACTCGGGAACGGCTCCGCCAGGAGCTGTTGGCGGAGAAGCGACGGAAACGATTGGAAGACGTGGTCTCGTCGCTGAGAGCCAAGGCCACGATACGATTGGCCGATGCGTCTCGGTATGTCATGGAGGACACAGGGCGCCCCTCAGCGACCCTCGCACGATAGGCTCGCCACGGTCCGATTGCCGGCTTCTCGTTGAATTCTCGGAATCTACGCATCGAGCATACGATTCGTGTAAAATCTTCGATCCATGAACGGAACGCGCACACTGATGATCGCCGCGCTGGGCGGGCTGCTTTTCATCGCGCTCGCGCCTGGCCCCTCTCCTTCGGCCCATCTGGAAGACCGGATCGTCGCCGTCGTCAACAAGGAACTGGTCATGCTGTCTGACCTCAAGAAAGAGCTGGGATCCGAACCGGAGCAGATCCAGAAGCAGTTCCGCGGCGAGGAACTCGATCGGCGGCTGAAGGCGGCGGAGTACCGGGCCTTGACGCGCATCATCGAGCGGATCCTTCAATTGCAGACGGCGCAGACCAAGGGGG
>CAZZPI010000066.1:0-8955 GCA_964655865.1 uncultured Nitrospiraceae bacterium | reverse complement strand
TCTCTATACTCGTGCAACGCCGGCTCCAGCTTGCCTTGCTCGGCCAACGCGCAGGCCAGGTTCGCATGGGCGACCGGATCGTTAGGGGTGAACTTGATCACCTCGCGGTACTGCGGGATCGCCATCTCCAGCCTCCCCTGCTCCTGATAGGCGACGCCGAGGTTGGTCCGCGCCGGGGCGTAAGTGGGATCGAGGCGGACTGCCTCGCGATACTCCTTGATCGCCATTTCGAGATGAGCCGCCCGTTCGTGGATCTGAGCCAGAAAATAGTGCGGATAGGCGGACTGCGGATCCAGCTCCGCCGCTCGCTTATACGCGGCTATCGATTGCTCCGACTGCCCGGCCTGCGAGAGAAACAAACCCATCACCAGATGAGCGATCGCCTTGGTAGGATGCCGCCCTTCCAACCTTTCGACCCACTCGCGGACTCGGGCGATGTCATCGGCCTCTTGCAGACCTCTGGCATGGGCCTTCCATGCCTCGGCAAACTGGCCGCGGATCAAATGCACGATGTTCAGGACGAAATGCGGTCGCGGGTCATGGGGCGTCGACTGGGTGTCGATCTGAGCCCAGGCCGTCGCCTGTTGGAAGACCGAGTTCCAGTCCCCTAGCATGAGTGCGGCTTCGATCCGCTCTGCGTACTCCCCTTGGCTCAATGGTGCTTCTTGTCCTTGTGATGTTTGCCGGTTGCCTCGGCGGGCGGAGGGACCGGTACCTCCACACCGACCAAATGGCGATACACAAGCTCGCCGCCGAACCAGCCTTGGAAGCCCAGCAGGCCCACCCCCAACACATTCACGAGGACCGGGAGACCGACGGATCCGCTCGGCGGCACCGTCCCGACGTTCCGCACGACCAGGTTCAGCACCTGGATGATCAGCAACCCCACACCGAAGAGGAGGTGAGTCGTGGCCGCGCGTTGCGCGTCGCCCCGTTCCCGTCGAATGGCCAGGAAATCTGGTAGACCCGTGACGGCGGCCCCCACGTGGCCGACCAGTCCGAAGACGATGATCCAGTAGGCCATGCGGAACCAAAAAGGGTCCTGGAGCAGGAGGTAGATCATGTCGCAGATCAAGGCAGATGAGTAAAGCCCAATGGGCATGGCGACCGCCATCGCATGAATCGGATGCCCACGAACCTGGAGGCGACTTTTCATGGTGGACTCCTTCCTATCGTGTCAACGTGTCCTCCACGTCCGGCGGCGTAGCCTGAATGCGCTCCCCCAACAAAGGATATCGCTCCGCGAGCTTCTGTTTCATCAACCACGAGATCGTCCGATAGGACCAATGGCCCTTCACGCCCGAGCGCAGCCTCGCGATGTATTCCACCTCGGCATAGTCCATCTTGAAGAGGCAGCGGACCTTGAAGCCGAATGGGATGGCATACAGGGCCGCTTCTTGATCGAGCTTGCGCAACTGCTCGATATCGGACTTCACGAGGTCCATCGCTTCGCAGTAGTCACCGGCCAATTCAGCCTGATCCAGCGCCGGCGGCACATCGTAGCCGTGCGCCGTGGTGAAATTCTGTTGCACTTGCTGGCAGCGGCGGTGACGATGGAGATCGCGCCAGGCTCCGATATCCATGAGCACGTCGAAGAGGAACGCGTAGCCGGACCGAAACTCTCTCGGCAAGTCGTCGTAGGGCCCGCGCTTCTTCAGCGCGACCTCGATCGTGTCTTCCTTCTGCTTCTCCGACCACCCTTGGACCACTGATAGGATATCCCGATACCGCGCGTGGGAAACCCTGTATAAGAGGGTGCTTACCACTTCATCGACCGGATGGTGCGGCTCGATCAGCTCAACCGCCTCCTGGGCGCCCCCACTCCCCGGCTGCTCGAGCCCCGTCCCCCGGAGCACTTCCCTCGAGTGCTTGGCCAGGTCCACGTAAAGGCCAGCCTGGTACTCGCTCGCCTTCGCGTAACGGGCAAGGGTCGGGGCCAACGGCTCTGACAACCCAGCCGCCTGGCCGCTCAGTTCTCCCCAGAGATTCAGCGGCGGACGCTGGCAGGCCTCTCTCAGGTCCTCACCGATGGCGCGCAGCTCCCCCAACTGTGACGAGAGCAGCCGCGTGATCTGTTTTTCCAACGTGCGGACACTGACCACCTGACCCACGTTCGTACAGGCCGCAAGCGGCAGTAGGTAGCGCGTGACGTCAAAGGCGCGCGCGGCGATCGTCCGATTGTAAGCCCCTTCCGTCATCGTCCCGGGCCGGGGCTCCCGGTGCATGAGGAACTGCGTCAAGGGGTCGTGGAGCGCGCGATAGACGGTCGCGAGGCTGCGGAGGATGCCCTGGTAAGCGCCCTCGGTCTCCGAGCCTCTGACGCCTTCCGGAACATACCATTCGCTCGAGGCGAAGTTTTGATAGCGACTCGATTTGGCCTGCCCATCCCAGAGGGGCTCATCCTCGATCCGGATCGCGGCTAATTCCGAAATGTGCTCGAAGCACACGATCACATGGCCGAGGTCGGCGATCGACGCATGGCCGTAGTCGAAGTAGAACTGCTCCCAGAACTTCTCCGATGAATGGCTATGGACCCACTTGATACTCTCCTCGATCGAGTCAGGCGACCGGCTGTACCGGGCAAGCGCGTAGGCGGACTTCTCCGGCGGCATCGGTGCGACGGCGATGACGCGACGAGTGCGACCCTCAGAACTCATGATGCTCCAGCCAATAGCCTATCGCCCTTAGCCTACCCGAATAACGCGTAAGCGGCGCCCAGCGCCAGTAGTGTGTTGGCTATGGTCGCCAGAAAGTACACCGCCACCGGTTTCCAGCCCACCGTGTAAAACTCGGAGAACGACAGCTCCAACCCAATGCACACGAATGCGGCCGTCAGGAACCAGTTCCTCATCGGGACAATCGCGGACTTGATCTGGTCCGGCGTCAGGAGGCCGATCGTCGCGATGAGCGAGGCCACCGCGAAGCCCAGCACGAACTTCGGAAACCTGGTCCAGATGTCACGGGGGCTTGGTCGCCGGTCGGGCTTGCGCTCGATCACCACGACCCAATAGAGGGCCAAAAAAAAGGCGGCGAACCCGATCAGCGCATTCTGCGAGAGCTTGACCACCGAAGCGACCTGCATGGCGGCCTCGCTATGAATCGCTCCGGCCCCTACGACAGCCGCCGTGGTATCGATGTTGCCGCCGATCCAGGCGCCGGCGACGTCGGTCGAGAGCCCCATGGCGGTGGCCAGGTAGGGTTGGATCACCATCAACGGTAGAGCGAAGAGAATCACCAGCGCTGCCACATACGCGAGGTGCTCCTTTTTCGCCAGGACGGCGCCGGCCGCGGCGATGGCGGCCGACACGCCGCAGATGGATACCGAGGCCGCCATCAGCGCCCGCAGCTTCGGGTCCAATGCGAACCAAGCCGCCAGATACCAGGTTAACAAGAACACTGCGGTCACGACGACGACCGCCTGGACCAGGCCTTTGCCGCCGACGCGGAGCATATCCATGAAATTGATGCTGGCCCCCATTAGAACGAGGCCGGTCTTCAAAAAGAGCTCTGTGCCGACAACCGCGCGGAACCGGTCGCGGACCCCCGCCGTCGTGATCACGAGATTGAGCGACAGCCCGAGGCCGACGGCCCAGAGCGGGTATTCGAGCAATTCGCGGCCCAGCCAGAGCTTGCTCCAAGCGGTCAATCGGTTGGCGAGCACCGCAAGGATGACGATGGCCGCAAGGGAAATCCCCAGGGAGAGAGCCTGCACGTCTTGACGTTCATTCAAGGAGGTTCCTCGCCTACCAAGGGATCCGCGCAATCGCCCCGAGGGCGACCGCTGCGATCACGCCGAGCCCGATCACCACTGCGAGCCAATCTTCTGTCATGCGACCAGTCCCGCGGACAGTTGCCATCCGTCAACTTTTTGGTGCGGCGCACTATACCCCCGCCTCAAGGCCCTTGCAAGGAGGCGTCAGTCGTCTCAGCTCAGGGCGACTGCCTCCGCCTCCGCGTTGACTTGCCCGTGAAGCCGCCGCTATAGTCCGCGACACGCACAGGCTGTGGGCAAGAGATTGCTGACAACGGGCTGGAAGATTTGATGGGGCGGCCGTGATCAAAGGCATCAAAGGTGTGAAGGACATTCTGCCCGAGGAGACGCCTCGCTGGGAGTTGATCGAGGAGACCGCTCGTCGCTGGGCCGGTCGTTACGGGTTCTCAGAAATCCGCATTCCCATCTTCGAGGTGACGGAACTGTTTGCGCGCAGCATCGGGGCCTCGACCGATATCGTGGAAAAGGAGATGTACACCTTTCCGGATCGCGACGGAACCTCGCTGACGCTTCGACCGGAGGGGACCGCGGGGACGGTGCGGGCCTTCATCGAGCACAACCGCGCCGCCGACCCAGTGCCTCAGAAGTACTTTTATTTGGGCCCCATGTTTCGGCACGAGCGTCCGCAGGCGGGGCGCCTCCGGCAGTTCCACCAGTTCGGGGTGGAATCATTCGGGATTGCGGATCCTCGCGCGGATGTCGAGGTGATTTCACTCCTGTGGCGTTTCCTGAGCGACCTTCGCTTGCCCTCCGTCACGCTCGAGATCAACAGCCTTGGCGCGGCCGGGGATCGGGCCCGTTACACGGAAACCCTCCTGAAATTCCTGCGAGGTCGTGAGGATCGCCTGTGCGGGAACTGTCGCCGCCGCCTTGACACCAATCCGCTCCGCGTCCTCGACTGTAAGGTGCCGGCATGCCGCGCGGCGACCGAAGACGCGCCGCGGCTCGTCGATTCCATGTCCACATCGGCCCGCGAACATTTCGATCAGGTCCTGTCGAGCTTGTCGGCCATCGCCATCCCCTATACTCTGAACCCGAGGCTTGTTCGCGGGTTGGACTACTACTGCTTGACCACGTTTGAGTTCACCTCCGCCCATTTGGGAGCGCAGAACGCCGTGGGAGCCGGCGGCCGGTACGATGGCCTCGTCGAAGCTTTGGGTGGCCCTGCGGTGCCGGGTGTGGGTTTTGCCGTCGGATTGGAACGTGTGGCCTTGATGCTGCCCGAGCGTTCCGAGGCCGCCTCCTCCCTCCGGATCTACATGGCCGCATTCGGTACCAAGGCCCCGGCTGCCGGGTTCTCGCTCATGGAGGAGTTGCGATTGTCTGGACTCTCCGTGGACACAGATTTTCGCGCTGGCTCGCTCAAAGCTCACCTCCGCCAGGCGGACCGGCTAGGGAGCCCCTACACGCTCTTGCTGGGCGATGACGAGCTTGGTAGAGGAGAAGTTATCCTCCGCAATATGACCACTAAACAGCAGGAAATACTTCCGCTTGCTGGTGCTGCGGCTGCCCTCGTCCGACTCTTCTCGGCCGCGACCCGATGACCCATTCTTTGCCGTTGACTTTTCTCCTCAAACTCCGTAGGCTGCGCTGGACGCCGTTGATCACTAAGTACTTGATTCTTTTGTTCTCTCTCTCTACCAGCCCCCTGTGAATTCCTATGCAGAAGGGAAAGCTCGGAATTCTCTTATCCACAGGCCCTTCGCATGCCAATGCAGGGATCGTTGGTGACCTGTGCTTCGCCGCACTTGAGGCCGGATGTGAAGTGTATTTGTACCTCATTGACCTCGGTGTGGAAAACGTTCACCACGCCCGCTTCCAGCAGCTCGTCGCCCAGGGAGTGAAGCTCTTTGTGTGTGCATACGGATGTCAGCGCCACGGCGTCTCGACCACTGGGCTGGACGAGCGCATCTCCCTATGCGGTTTGGTCGTGCTTTCGAATATGGTCAGCGGTTGCGATCGATTTCTTGCATTCAATTGAGATCAACCGGACGAGAGTCCTTCTGTGCGACGGAATATCTTCTTCTTAATCCGCGAAGACCCTACCAAAACCCATCGCCCTGTCGAGGCGCTCCGCATCGCCCTCGGCCTTGCAGCTGGGGAACACGCGGTCACGATCGCGTTGTGCGAGCGAGCGGCCCTTCTCCTCACGGAAGATCTCGACGACGTGATCGATGCGGATGTGTTGGAAAAATATCTCCCCTCACTCAAACAATTGGGGATTGAGTTCATTGTCGCTGAGATCGACCGTGAGTCATTCCACCCGGCTCCCGGTTTTACTATCTCCTATCAACCGATCGAAGTGGTTAGAAGCCGCATCGCCGCCGCAGATGCGGTATTGGCATTCCAGTAAGTGGGCATGGTCGCTTCTCGTATGACTGCAGAGTCCCTGTACATCATCGCAAAGCCCCTCACTTCTCGTATGCTCCTCTTGCTCTCCGAGAAAGATGCCGATCCACCACCTCACGTTGAGATCCTCGCAACACCCGAGGTTGCCGCACAACTGGGCGGAAACCGGTCGATTCGTATCCTCGCAGCAAACGAGCATCAAGGGACTAGCACGACTACAAACAGTTCCTCGATAACGGCGCACGATGCAGTTGAGATGATCTTTCGAGCCCGCCGTGTCATCGTCTTGTGAATGAGAAGGACTCCTGATTTCTGGAGATCAGGTCGGAAAAGATAGATGAAAGGAGTAGTCGTCGGAGGAGCGCCTGGGATTCTGGGGATATCGAAGAAAGATATCTCTTCTCCGGAGGATCGGGGGACATAGTCTTGTGTGTAAGCCGCGTTCCGTGAGCCATCTATGTTGTGCATAACAGAGGTTCGCTTGTGGATGTGGCATGAGATCACGAAGCGCAGGAAGAGGGGATGTGATCCCCGTGATCAAGGAAACAGCTCAGTAAGCGGCAGGTTATCCCCACTTGTGCATATTCCTGTGAATAATCTTAAGTTGTTGAAAAAATTGGATTTACTATGGTAAATCAAGCTGTGTGGAAAGAAGCCTTGTCGTATGTGGAGTCAAGAGTTCCGCGCGAGGTCTATGACACGTGGTTTACTCCGGCGCACCTCGTCAAAGCCGACTCGTCCACCACGGTGATCGGAGTTCCGAATAAGTTTTTCGGCGAGTGGTTGAGTCAACATTACCGAGACCTCCTCCTGGAGGCGCTGGCGCATGCGCGCGGTACTGGCCGAGGAGAGCTGACATTCGTCGTCCTTGGGGGATCGGGCGTACAGGCTTCGGAGCGAGCCATCACGGGAACGGCGCGCACGGGCCAACCCGGTCGCACAAAGCGCGCGCTCCAACTGAACCCCAAGTACACGTTCGAGAATTTTGTCGTGGGTGCCGGAAACCAGTTTGCCCACGCTGCGAGCATGGCTGTTGCGGAACAACCGGCAAAAGCCTACAACCCTCTGTTCATCTACGGAGGAGTCGGACTTGGAAAGACGCACCTGCTGAATGCTATCGGGAATCATGTTGCGGAGCGGACGGACTATCGCATCGCGTACTTGACGACGGAGCAATTTACGAACGAGGTGATCAACTCCATCCGCTACGACAAGATGATCGATCTCCGCAAGCGCTATCGCAACATCGACATGTTGATGATCGACGACATCCAGTTCCTGGCCGGGAAGGAGCGAACGCAAGAAGAATTTTTCCACACCTTCAACACGCTCTACGAGGCGCACAAGCAGATCGTGCTCTCGAGCGACCGATTCCCGAAGGACATGCCCGACATCGAGGAACGTCTGCGCTCTCGGTTCGAATGGGGACTCATCGCGGACCTGCAACCGCCCGACATCGAAACGCGCATCGCGATCCTGCGAAAGAAATCGGAGGACGAGGGGATCAGGCTGCCCGAAGACGTGATCCACTTTCTGGCCAACACGATGAAGAGCAACATTCGGGAATTGGAGGGCTCGCTCATTCGGCTCGGAGCCTATTCATCGTTGACGAACCAGACGATCACGCTCGAGCTGGCGAAGAATGTGCTCCGGGACCTGATCGGGGAGAAAAAGAAGATCGTATCGATGGAGGACATCCAGGAGGTCGTCGGCACGCGCTTCCACGTCAAGATGAATGAGCTGAAGTCCCGACGACGGAGCAAGACCCTGGTCTACCCGCGGCAAATCGCTATGTACCTCTGCCGCGAGCTGACCGACGCGTCATTCCCGGAAATCGGCCGACACTTCGGCGGGAAGGACCATACGACGATCATCCATGCCTGCCGGCAAATCACCAAAGCCAAAGAAACGGACAAGACCTTGAACGCCACATTGGAGAGCCTGAAGGAGCAAATCCTACGAGGGTGAGGGCTCGCGGGCTGAGGAGCGAGAACGATGAAACTACGGATGGGACGTGACGAGTTGCTGACCGGCCTCCAGCGGGTCCAGGGCGTGGTGGAAAAGCGGAACACCATGCCCATCCTCTCCAATATCCTGTTGGAAGCGAAGCCGGAGGGCGCAGAGGTCGTCGCCACGGATTTGGAGATCGGCATGCGGGGTCTCTACAAGGCCTCCGTGTTGCAAGCGGGCGGGGTGACCGTGTCGGCGAGGAAGCTCTACGAGATCATCAAGGAATTGCCGGAAGGGGAAATCGAGCTGACGTCGGGCGACAATAACTGGACGACGATTCACGCGGGGAAGAGCCAATTCAAGGTCGTGGGCCTCCCGAGCACGGATTATCCCGCCTTGCCTGCGATTGATCGGGAGGGGCTCATCCCGCTCACGGGCGCCGGCTTGCTGGAGTTGATCCGCAAGACGCAATTTGCCGCGGGCGACAACGACGCCCGGTACATTCTCAACGGCCTCCTCGTGACCCTCACGACGACCGAGAAGAAAACGACGCTTCGCCTGGTCGGGACGGACGGGCACAGGCTGGCGGTGGCCGAGCAGGAGGTGGGCAAACCGGGAAGCAAGGAAGCGCCCCGCGAGATCAAGGCCATCATCCCGAAGAAAGCCGCCCAGGAGATGCGGCGGTTGCTGGAAGAAGGAGGCGACGGCGAGCCGCTCATTGGCTTCACCAGGAACCTTATGATCTTCCGCAAGAGTGGGCTGCTGTTGACCTCTCGCCTCATGGAGGGGAACTATCCCAACTACCAGCAGGTGATCCCGAAAGAGAGCAACAGGCGGGTCTCGCTCAAGCGCGCCGAGTTGGAGAGCGCGCTCAGGCGCGTGTC
>CAZZPI010000065.1:0-9023 GCA_964655865.1 uncultured Nitrospiraceae bacterium | reverse complement strand
AAGGCCAACGCCGTAAAACTCTCCTTCTCTCCGGGAACGCTGACGCTCTATTCAAGCAATCCGGACTATGGGGAGGCGACGGAGGAGTTGCCGGCCAAGTATGACGGCGAGCCGCTCAATACCGGCTTTAACGCCCGCTACTTGCTCGATGTCTTCGGCGTAATGGACGGCGAGACCGTATCGCTGCAGATGGACACGCCGCTGAGCCCCTGTTTGATCCAGGAACCCGAAAGCCCCGGCTTCAAGTGCGTGGTGATGCCGATCAAGATTTGAGAGTCCCGAGTCAATGGTCACCGGTCAATGGAGGGAGAGAGGAGCCTAGCCGCAGGCGTCCTTTTTTCACGAATGACCAATGACCGTTGACCAATGACACTTCTGAAATAGGAGTCTAATGGCCAGCAACGAGGTCGAACCCAAGAAGTCCGAGAGCTACGGGGCGGAGCAGATCAGAGTGCTCGAAGGCCTCGAGGCGGTCCGCAAGCGGCCGGCGATGTACATCGGCAGCACGGGTCCGGACGGGTTGCACCATCTCGTGTACGAGGTCGTCGACAACAGCGTTGACGAGCACATGGCCGGCTTCGGCGAGACGATTGACGTGACGATCCAGATCGACGGCAGCGTGAAGGTCGTCGACAACGGCCGAGGCATCCCGACCGGCATGCACCCGACCCAGAAGAAGTCCGCCGCCGAGGTGGCGCTGACGATGCTGCACGCCGGCGGCAAATTCGAACAAGGCGCCTATACCGTGTCGGGCGGGCTCCACGGCGTCGGGATTTCCGTCGTCAACGCGCTCTCGGAATGGCTTGAATTGGAGATCTGGCAGGACGGACAGACCTTCGAGCAACGGTACGAACGGGGCAAGCCGACTGCCCCGCTCAAGGTCATCGGCAAGACGAAGCGCCGCGGCACGAAGGTCACGTTCAAACCCGACGGGCAGATCTTCGAATCGCTGGACTTCAGCTTCGACGTGCTGGCCCAGCGGTTGCGCGAACTGGCGTTCTTGAACAAGGGCTTGCAAATCGCGCTGAAGGACGAGCGGAAGGACAAGGAGCAGATCTTCCAATACAAGGGCGGGATCGTGTCCTTCGTCGAGCACCTCAATGAAGCCAAAACGCCGCTCCACAAACCGATCTTCATCGAGGTCACGAAGGCCGACGTCGTCCTGGAATTAGCGCTCCAGTACAACGACAGCTATGCCGAAAACCTCTTCTCGTTCGCCAACAACATCAATACGCGGGAAGGCGGCACGCATCTCGTCGGGTTCAAGGCGGCCCTGACACGGACGATCAACAACTACGCCAACGCCAACGACCTGCTGAAGAAAGAGACGGAGTCGCTCACGGGTGACGACGTGCGTGAGGGTCTGACGGCCGTCGTGAGCGTGAAGGTCCGCCAGCCCCAGTTTGAGGGGCAGACCAAAGCCAAGCTCGGCAACAGCGAGGTGAAGGGGATCGTGGAGGCGGCGGTCAACGAGCGGTTGTCCGCTTTCTTCGAGGAGAACCCGACGATCGCCCGCAAGATCATCGGGAAAGCCCTCGACGCGGCGCGCGCGCGTGAAGCGGCGCGGAAAGCCAAGGAGCTGATCCGCCGCAAAAGCGCGCTGGATGGCGGCTCGCTGCCCGGCAAATTGGCGGACTGTTCCGAAAAGGACCCGGCGCTGAGCGAGCTCTTCATCGTCGAGGGCGATTCGGCCGGCGGTTCGGCGAAGCAAGGGCGCGACCGGAAGTTCCAGGCCATCCTGCCCTTGAAGGGGAAAATCCTGAACGTCGAGAAGGCCCGCTTCGACAAGATGCTGGCGAGCGACGAGATCCGCACGCTGATCATGGCATTGGGAACGGGCATCGGCCGCAGGAAAGAAGAGAGCGAGAAGGCCGACAAAGAAGCGTTCGACATCGCCAAGGCGCGCTACCACAAGATCATTCTCATGAGCGTGGATGGGGGTGAGCATGTCTTGGTGCGTGACCACAGTGGTGTGAGGCTCGCGCAGGTTGGCGAGTTTATCGACCGTGCGTTGGAGGGCCACGCGTCTAGCACAGATGGGGTGGCGCGGCGCACCGGCAAGGCGCTCGGCGAGGTGCTCTGCGTCGGCCTCGACGACCACCGAGTACGTTTTCGGCCGATCCGTGCAGTCATTCGCCACCGGGTGGATGAACCGCTTTACGAGGTAAGGACGGCCTACGGGCGGTCGGTGCGCGTGACCGCAAGCCATAGCATCTTTGTGCATGAGTGCGGCGAGATGCGGCTGAAGCGTGGTAACGAGATTCGTCCGGGCGACTGTGTCGTCGCGCCACGCGTGCTCAGGCTGCCCGAGGACGCGCCACGGCGCATTGATCTGCTTCGCGCGCTGCATGCAATCCCGGAGGCGGCTACGCAAGTGTGGTTGCGCGGCCCAGCGGTCGTGGCATGGTTCAAGGAGCGGGTGAAGGATAAGGCGCACGCCGATTGGGTCCTCCCGCGCGTTGATGTGCCCTCAGAAGTTCGCGCGGCGCTAGCGGAGGCTCGACGGGTTAGAGGCGTCACAAACCGTCAGTTGTGCGCTGCGGTCGGCATCCGACAACCGGTGACCTTTTACGGCTGGGAAAAAGGAACGTCGCGCCCCACGGCGGAGAAATTCAAACGGTACTGCGGCGCCGTCGGTGCCGACGTGGAGTCGATGATGGCGCAAGTCGCAGTCGGGCGAAGCAAGCTGGACCGGATCTGGGATGAGCAATACCGCGACTCCGGGCGTAATCGGGTGCGGTCGCGCATGCGCCTGTCGGCCCTGACTTCTGAGGATATCGACTGGTTCGCGGAGCGCGAGGACCTGGAGCTGACCCCTGAACACTACGGCAATAAGGGCATCGCCCCCTTCATTCATGTGACGCCCGAGCTGATGACTCTGCTCGGATTCTATATGGCGGAAGGATCCTGCTCAGATCGCAACGGCATCCGGTTATCCATTGGGAAAGCAAATGAACGGCTTGTTCCGGAAATAGCCGAGGCGTTTACACGGGTGTTCGGGCTCTCGCCGCGCAGCTACGAGACATCCAAGCGCGCAGCCGAAGTGAAGCTGGTGAACCGTGTGGCGGCCCTTGCGTGGGAGCACGTGTTCGGGTTCCACGAGGCAGACTCCACGAGCAAGCGCATCCCGGACCTCGTGTTCAACCTGCCGGATCCGCTGCGGGCGGCGTTTCTGCGCGGCTACCTGCTCGGCGATGGCACCGTCAACAGCGGCCGTTTGGCGCTTTGCACCTCATCGCGCGACATCGCGAGCGGCCTCCAGTACCTGCTCGCGTCATTCGGTGTCGTCGCGTCGGTGTCAGTGCGGGAGCCCGACGGAGTGGTGCGCGAGATCCGTGGCGAGCCATGCGAGACGAAGCACCAACACTGGGTGGTGGTCATCACGGCGCGCGAGGACCTCGAGCGGTTGCGGCCGGTCTGGGCGGACCACCGGAGCGCGCCGGAACTCGAGGCGCGGTTGCGAAGCGAGTGGCCCAGCATCAACCGGCGCTTCGAATCTATCGACGGCGACCTCATGGCCCTGCCTGTCGAATCGATCGTGCCCGTCGAAGCAAGCAATGGGAACGTGTATGACTTTTCGGTCGAGGGGGATGAAAACTTCATAGCCGGGATGGGAGGCTTGTGTTGCCACAACACGGATGCGGATGTCGACGGAAGCCATATCCGCACGCTCTTGCTCACGTTCTTCTTCAGGCAGATGCCGGAGCTGATCGAGCGCGGCTACGTGTACATCGCCCAGCCGCCGCTCTTCAAGGTCAAGAAAGGCAAGACCGAGCGGTACCTCAAGGAGGAGGGAGCGCTCAATGATTACCTGGCCGACTTGGCCGTGGAAGAGGTCGAAGTCTACGTGGAGAGCGGGCAAAATTTCGTCACCGGCAGGCGGTTGTTGCCGATCCTGAAGAAGTTGATCGCGTTCGAGGACCTCCTCAAGCGTCTCGTGAAGAAACAGCATGAGGCGAACATCCTGCGGGTGTTCGTCGATGAGCCCGGTTTGGACCGGGACCTGCTGAAAAACCTGGCGGCCCTGAAGAAGGTGGTGGCCAACGTGAAAAAAGGGCTGGGCCTGCTCTATCCAAAGGCGACGCCGACGTTGGAGATCCTCGACGATGAAGAACACCAGTCCAACAAGATCGCCTGCCGCATCCAGATGGAGGGGATGGTGCACGGCATGGAGGTCAACCACGAGCTCGTGGGCTCGGCGGACTTCAGGGAACTGCAGAAGCTCGCGCCCTCGGCGATCGGCTTGGGCAAGGGCCCCTACCGGATGAAAGCCAAGGGAGCGGAAACGCAGCAGGCTGGCACGGCCGAGCTGGTGCAGGCCATTCTCGATCAAGGGAAACAGGGCCTGAACATCCAACGCTACAAGGGTCTCGGGGAAATGAACCCGGGCCAGCTCTGGGAGACCACGATGGACCCGGAGAAGCGCACGCTGCTGAGGGTGAAGCTCGAGGACGTCACCGGTGTGGACGAGATCTTCACCATCCTGATGGGCGACGAAGTCGAGCCGCGGCGGAATTTCATTCAGGAGCACGCGCTGGAAGTCAGAAACCTCGATGTTTAGCGAACAGCCAATAGCGAGCAGCGTGTAGCTCAGAGCTATTCGCTATCAGCTATTTGCTGCTGGCTTGGGAGAAGACATGCCGCCCGATGAACGACTAGGTCAGATCGCGATCGAAGACGAGATGCGCGTGTCCTATCTCGATTACGCCATGAGCGTGATCGTCGGACGGGCGCTGCCGGACGTGCGCGACGGCCTCAAGCCGGTCCATCGCCGGATTCTCTACGGCATGAATGAGATGGGGCTCGTTCACAACCGGGCCTACCGCAAGTCGGCCAAGATCGTCGGCGAGATCATGGGGAATTACCATCCCCACGGCGACGCCGCGATCTATGACACGCTGGTGCGCATGGCGCAGGACTTCAACATGCGCTACCCGCTGGTGGACGGCCAGGGCAACTACGGGTCCATGGACGGCGACTCCCCGGCGGCCATGCGCTACACCGAGGCGCGCCTGACCAGGCTGGCGGAAGAAATGCTGGCCGACATCGACAAGGAGACGGTGGACTTCGGGCCGAACTACGATGAGTCTCGGCAGGAACCCTTGGTTCTGCCGACGAAAATTCCGAATCTCCTCATCAACGGCGCGGGCGGCATCGCGGTCGGCTACGCGACGAATATCCCGACGCACAATCTGGGCGAAGTGGTGGATGGGTTGCTGCTGCTGCTGGAGAACCCGGAGGCCACCGTGGCCCAGCTCATGAAGAAAATCCCGGGGCCGGATTTCCCCACGGCGGGGTTCATTTACGGCATGGGCGGGATCAAGGAAGCCTACGAAACGGGCCGAGGGCTGCTGAAACTCCGCGCCAAGGTGGCGGTCGAAACCGACGAACGCACGGATCGCGAGAGGCTCCTCGTCACGGAGATTCCCTACCAGGTCAACAAGGCCAAGCTCATCGAGAAGATCGCCGAGCTGATCCAGGAGGATCGGATCAAAGGCATCGCCGATCTGCGCGACGAATCGTCCGATCGCGAAGGCGTCAGGATCGTGATTGAGCTCAAGCGGGGCGAGATTCCGCTCGTGGTCTTGAACAACCTGTATAAGCACACGCAGCTCGAGACCACCTTCGGCGTGATCATGCTCGCGCTCGTCAACAATCGCCCGGAGGTCCTGAACCTCAAGCAGATTCTGCAGGCCTTCGTCGACCACCGGAGAGAAGTCGTCGTCCGCCGGACGGCCTTCGACCTGCGCAAGGCGGAAGAGCGGGCCCACATCCTGGAAGGCCTTAAGATCGCCCTGGATAATCTGGACGCGGTCATCACCCTCATCCGCCGCGCCCAGTCGCCCGAGGAGGCCCGCACCGGCCTCATGCGCCGCTTCACCCTGAGCGAGATTCAAGCCAATGCCATCCTTGACATGCGTCTGCAGCGCCTGACGCAGCTCGAGCGCGCCAAGTTGGTGGAGGAGTATCGCGAGACGCTGAAGCAGATCGAGTATCTCAAGTCCGTCTTGGCCAGCGAAGCGTTGGTCCGGAAGATCATCAAGGACGAGTTGGCGGCGGTGCGCGAGGCCTATCAAGACGACCGCAGGACACAAATCGTCAAGGAAGAGGCGGAGCTGACGGTCGAAGACTTGATCGCGGACGAAGAAGTAGTGGTCACGATTTCCCACACGGGCTACATCAAGCGGAACCCGGTGACGCTGTACCGGGCCCAGCGCCGCGGCGGCAAGGGCAAGATCGGGATGGGGGTTAAGGAAGAGGATTTTGTCGAGACGCTCTTCACCGCCTCCACGCACGACTATCTCCTCTTCTTCACCGACGCGGGCAAGGTCTACTGGCTCAAAGTGCACGAGATCCCTGAAGCGGGCCGCGCCGCCAAGGGCAAGGCCTTAGTCAACCTACTTGCGCTGTCGGGCGACGAGAAGGTCACGGCGACACTTCCGGTGAAGGAGTTTCGTGAGGATCGCTACGTCGTCATGGCCACCAAGCGGGGCATCATCAAGAAGACGGAGCTCTCGGCCTACGGCAATCCCCGTCAGGGCGGCATCATCGCCCTGGGACTGGAAGAGGGAGACAAGCTCATCGGAGTCCAGGTCACCGACGGTCAGCGCGAGATTCTCATCGGCACGCGACAGGGCATTACGATCCGCTTCAAAGAAGACGAAGTGCGCCCGATGGGACGAACCGCCTACGGAGTCAAAGCCATCACGCTGGAAGAGGGCAACGAAGTGATCGGCATGGAGACGATCACGCCCGACTCGACCACGTCGATTCTCACCGTGACCGAGGGCGGCTACGGAAAGCGGACGCCGGTGACGGAATATCGCGTCCAGGGCCGCGGCGGCAAGGGCATCATCAGCGTGAAGACCACCGAGCGCAACGGCCTCGCGGTCGGCTTTCTCCAGGTCCGTGACGGCGACGAGATCATGCTTATGGCCGCCATGGGGAAGGTGCTCCGTTGCAAGGTGGACGACATCCGGGAGATCGGTCGCAACACCCAAGGGGTCCGCCTGCTCGAGCTCGAAGACCCGCAGGATCGACTGGTGGCGGTCGCCCGGCTGGCGGAAGGCGTCGAGGCGTCACCCGAGGATGGTGACGCGGGTTAGCGGCCGACAGAAAAGCTTCCGCGTTCGCTTTTGGCAATAAGGCCGAATCGTCTTCCCTTCTCCGGTCATTCCGTCTATACGAGAATCCTCCCAGCTATCCGAGCTTGATACTGACTGCTGAGTGCTGACGGCTCGATCTCACCCGCAGTCGATGATCTCTCACATATCTCGGAATCGGGCCTTATGCCTCAAAGCAAAAAGAAACTCGACACGGTCGTCAAGCTGGCCTTGGGCGTCCTGGTCATCTCGTTCGCGCTCATCTGGGGCGGCATGTGGCTGAGTCGTCCGGACCGGACGATCCCGCCGTACAGTATCGGTTCGCAGGAAGACACAGTCGTCGCCGTCCACGTCCCTCCCTACACCAGCGATACGGAAATCGAGACACTCATCGAGCGGTTTCGCAAGGTCGGTCGGGAATCGCGGAACTTCGGACAGATGAAGATTCAACCCACGACGCCGGACGACCCCGCTGGGCGGTACCAGCGCATCACCATCTTCATTTTCACGCATGATGCGTGGACCGACCCGGAGGTGCTGCATAAGTATGTGATGGGCGAGGATCCGGCCCTGCGGGAGGGATTTGGGAAGGCGCTGCGGGGCTACTACCGTTTGGACGGCCAGGAGGAAGAAGGCCGCATCGGCCCGCTGCTTCATGGAAAGGATTCTGCGGCGACGGCCGCCTATGCTCGAGAGCTCTTCAAGGGAACGATCGCCGCGGAGGCGACGGAGGACCCTCGGCCCGGCTCAGGACCTGCGCGATGACGGCCGTCAAGTGGGCCCGCAAGGCGGGATCCTGGACGCCCCGTGCGTGGCGCTCGGCTTCTTCCAACAACGCGGCCGAAGGCGCCGTGACCTGTTCTTTGGAAGCCAGTGGATCTCCGGCACGCGATTCATTGACAAATTCCCCGACGCGCAGCACGATCTCCGACACCATCGGCTTGTCGGCGATCGCGTTGACCTTTTCCAGGAGCATCGGCTTGAGGAAGCTCAACTGGTGGAGCCAGACAGAGTTCGGCACGAGGAGAAAGAGTTTCTTGAAACGAATGGCCTGCGGCCGAGTGTGGGCCGCGAGCTGCTCGCACACGATCTGTGGCCATTCGCGCTTAAGCCGGGACTCGAACAATTTCGTTTCGAGCCCGAGGCGGCGAGCGAGACCGGAGAGAATCGTCGAGATCGGGTCAAGAGGGCCGGGACCACGCATCGGCGAATCATAGCAAAAACAGTGGTCACTCGACAGCCGTCAGTTTTCAGTGAAGTCGACATGATAAGCTCCAATTTCCCAGAGAGTGGCAAGGTCAACCACGCTTCTTCACTGACAACTGACCACTGATAACTGACTACTTCTTTAAGCCGCACATGGTGAAAGCCAAAGACAGCGGGCAGAAGGTCGTCGCCACCAACCGCAAGGCCTTTCACGATTATCACATCGAGGATCGGTTCGAAGCCGGTCTGGTGCTCCGAGGCACCGAAGTGAAATCGCTCCGAGAGGGCCGCGTCAATCTCCAGGACAGCTACGCCTCCGTGGACGATGGCGAAGTCTTCCTTCACCACTGTCACATCAGTCCGTACAGCCACGGGAACATCATGAACCACGATCCCCTCCGGACTCGCAAGCTGTTGCTCCATCGCAAAGAGATCAACAAGCTCATCGGGCAGACGCAGCAGAAAGGCCTGACGCTCGTGCCGCTCCGCATTTACTTCTCGCCACGGGGACATGCGAAGGTCGAACTCGCGCTGGCCAAGGGCAAGAAACAGTACGACCGGCGCGAAGCGATCAAAGAACGGGAAGCGGGACGGGAAGTGGAGCGGGCGATGAAAGGCGGGCGAAAATAGGCGGGCCAGGCTCTCGCCTCCGCGCCTCCCCGAAGGACCCTGACGGCCACAGTAGGCCGGAAAGCTTAGGAAATTACCGCGAAA
>CAZZPI010000064.1:0-9035 GCA_964655865.1 uncultured Nitrospiraceae bacterium | reverse complement strand
AGCGCGCCGGCCGCCACGATCCATCGTGGCCTGCCCCCTTGTCAGGTGATGCACCAGCGCATCCACTACCATATTGCCCGGCCCTGTATCGAAGGCACGTACCTCCTCGAGTGCACCGCCGGACGGGACATACGTGACGTTGCCGATGCCTCCGAGATTGACGACCATCCTGCCCCGGCGTGGGTGGCGAAAAAGCAAGGCATGGGCGAAGGGCGCCAGCGGCGCCCCTTCTCCGCCGGCAGCGAGATCGCGCGGCCGGAAGTTCCCGATCGTCGTGACACCGGTCCGTTCCGCGATGACGGCCGGCTCAGCAATTTGAAGAGTTGACCGCACAAGTCCGATGCCTGGTTCGCGCCGTCCTCTTGGCAAATGGTGAATCGTCTGGCCGTGAGAGCCGATGAGGTCCACCTGTCGGGGACGGAGGCCTGCTTGTCTGATCACCTTCAGCGCGGCCCGCGCGAACAGCTCGCCCAAAAAAGCGTTGAGGTGACAGATATCGGCCACATCGCCGGCGTGCGAGACGGCGAGGATCCGGCGTTGGAGCGCTATGGAATAGGGGAGGACACAGAAGGCTCGCTGACGCACCCGCACCGACAATCCGCGGCCATGTATATCGACGAGCGCTGCGTCTATGCCATCGCCGGACGTGCCGGACATCAAGCCGACCACTTTCACGTGCTTACCTCGGCATCAACCATCACAGGCCACTCGCCATTCATGGAACGGCAAGAGATCGGACAACCGTCATGTCGCTGAACGGTCGACATGTGACGACCGACGGTAACCAATCACCGGGCGCTACGCTAATTGAACTGCCTTGTCCGGTCAAGCCGATAGTAGCCAAAAATCAGCAGCGAACACTCACAGCTATTCGCTATTCGCTATCGGCCGCTCGCTCTGCTTCGGCGGTTCAGCGCGTTGACAAGCCGAAGGGTGGGTGTTACGGTCCGGCCATGGTTCGCCAGCCTCGTGCCATCCTCTTCTTCTCGCTCACCACCTTATTACTCTTCCCCTCCCGATCCTGGGCCGCCGAACCGGTGAATGTGGTCGTCACCATCCCCGTGCTCAAAGATTTTGTCGAACAGATTGGGAAAGAACACGTGCGAGTGACTTCGCTCATGACCGGTTTCGAGAGTGAGCACACCTATTCGCCGAAACCGAGCGACCTGATCGCGGTACGCAAGGCGCGGGTGCTGTTCGAGGTGGGGGTAGGGTTGGAGGTGTGGGTCTCCTCACTTGTGCGAAACGCAGGCAATCCTCAGCTCTTAGTCGTCACCACGTCGCAAGGGATCGGCTTGCTCCGTGACCATGGAGGCTTCGGTGATTCTGTGCCCACAGGGCAACCCCACGGAGCGGGGGGCAATCCCCATGTATGGCTCGACCCGGAAAGCGCCGCGACGATGGTGCGCCACGTCACTGAGGCCTTGATCAAGGTGGATGCCGCGCATAAGGCTGACTATCGCTCGAACCAGGCAACGTACCTTCGTCAATTGGATGAGGAAAGCACCTATCTGGCAGAGCGCCTCCGTCGGCTGGCAGATCGCCGCGTTGTGGTTCACCATCCGGCCTGGCCTTACTTCGCCAGGCGATTCAAGATTGACGTAGCGGGAACCATTCAGAATCAACCAGCCAGCGAGCCGTCGGCCCAACACCTCCAAACCCTCATTACCCAAATACGCAAGCAGCGCATCAAAGTGATCGTGACCGAGTCACAGCTCAACCGGAAGATTCCCGATCTGCTGGCCAAAGAAACCGGGGCCCGCGTCGTCGTCCTGACCACGCTCCCAGGGGCCATCCCCGGCACGGAGACCTACCTCGACATGCTCCGCTATAATGTGCTCCAATTAGCGCAGGCTTTGGATTCTCCATAATCAGCCGAAAGTCAAAAGGTCTGAAAGCCGTCAAGTCGCACGCTGCCGGTTTCCCGGGCTTTGCACTTGATGACTGTCAGACGTGACGACACAGTCCTATGGGAAACCCCATTATCCGATTCGACCACGCGACCTTCGGATTTCCCGGCGTCATTGCCCTCAAGGACATTTCGCTCGACATCGGCGAAGGCGAGTTCGTCGGCGTCATCGGCCCAAACGGTTCCGGCAAGACCACGCTCTGCCGCGCCGTCTTGGGATTGATGGCCCCGATCGAGGGCGCCCTTCGGATTTTTGATTGCGCCTGCGAGGAACTGCGTTGCCACCATCGCGCCCGTATCGGCTATCTGCCGCAGAAGGGGATGATCGACCGCAATTTCCCCGTGACGGTCCTCGAAGCAGTGATGATGGGTCGCTATGGTGCGTTGGGCCTATTCACCCGACCGTCGAAGAAAGATCGCGAGCTCGCGCTCGAAGCGCTGACGCACGTCGGCATGGAGATACATCGCCGCACGGCCCTCGGCCAACTTTCCGGCGGCCAACAGCAACGAGTGTTTATCGCGCGGGCTCTGGCGCAGCAACCCCAGGTTCTCCTTCTCGATGAGCCGACTACGGGACTCGATATCACCACGCAGCACAACGTCGTCGAACTCGTCCAACACCTCCATGAAGAGCTACGGCTGACCGTGTTGCTCATCACCCACGACATCAACATGATCCGCTCTCGCGTCGACCGCTTGGTCCTCTTGAAAACTCGCCTCTATGCCGCGGGCCCACCCGCCGAGGTTCTCAAGCCCGACATCCTCCGGCAGGTCTACGGCAAAGACCTCGTGATCACCGAAAAAGACCTCGTGATCGTCGAGGATTATCACCGCCACTAAACTCGTGCCGCATGGGACGGCAAGGGCGAGCTTGCGTTCAGAATATCAAATAGTTCATGAGTCGAGGACAGTTTGAGTGTCACCTTTCTAGAATAGCCTCTCGACCTTTGCAGTCGGATGCACACACCTGAGGGCCTTGAGCTGAACGTTAACTAGACAAAGACCGTCCGGCCGTCTCCAACTAACTCATTCCTTTTCCCCCTCATTCGTGTGGTTGACTCTCGACACGGTGGTTACGGTAGGATGGCCCTCCCCATTAGGGAGAACTGCGCTCGTGAGATACCTCGTCGGCGCATGCCTGGTCGTCCTCACTGGATTCTTCTACCTCTCCATGCAAGGCTGCGGCGGTGGAAGCAGCGGAGGCGGGGGAGGATCTGTCTCTCCCGGGGCCCAGGCCCAGACCATAGTGTCGGGAACCGTCCAGGCGTCAGGCGGGCAAGTTGCCTTTTTCAAGCGAAACGGGCTGGGCGATCTCTTCGTGTCGGAAGCCTACGCGGCAGTCACCGGGCTTGCAACGTCCCTGACGGCACGATCGTGCAGCTCCTTCGCCTTAATTCGAATGCCTCGTCATCGACAGTACTCGCAACAACGACAACATCGGCGGGGCGCTTCTCTTTCAACCTCACAGCATTAGGCCTTCAGTATGCCGTCGATTTGATCGTCCGAGTCACCGGTCCAACCGGCAAGCAGATGTGCAATTTCGTTCTCGGACCGAATACTGACATCAATCCCTATACAGAAACTGCGTTTGAACTTTCTGTTCTACAACTAGCTGGCGCGCCGCTTAATCGCTACACGATGCAAGAGCTCACGGATGTCGTTGGCGCAGTTGTGCTCTACGCGACTGTCCAAAATCTCGGTCCGGTCGCCGACTTCGACCAGGCGGTGGCGACGATTCGAACGGCTGTTCAGGGGAATGCGAGCATCACGGGCATGCTTGCGGCAGCCGCAGATGACGGGCAAACAAGTCAGGGGCCTGGTGACATAGGAAACTCCTTCCCTTTTTCGCAAGGGAATGTATGGGAATATCAAAAGACAAGGGTGAGGTGGCCCGGATTTGACAGACACCTTTGAAGGGGGACAGGATTCCCCGAGGAGGTGTCCGATGAGTGTACGCAAGCAGTTCACGCCGGAGTTTGAACGTGAAGCGGTGCAGTTGCTCGCGAGCGGGAGCCGGCCGGGAATGGATTTTTTGCATTGAACAGGAAGCATGTCGTGGTTGGTGGTCAACCTATCGAATTGACCGAAGAGGTAACAACCATGGGCTTCGAGAATGTGACAGTCCCTGCTGGAACATTCTCAAACGTCCTCAAGTTGATGAGAACCCCAACAGTCATGCTTGGCGGCACAAGCACCGTGGTGGTAGGCACAGAGACGCTATAGCTTGCACCAGGAATAGGGGCGGTGAAACGGACGCTCCGAACTGAAGACGGGGGCCAGATCGAAATCGATACCGAGGAGCTCATACGATCTGTCGTTGATGGTGTAGAGAATTCACAGGGTGCACAGATTCGAAGGATCGCACTTAACACGAACGATCTCGTGTATGACCGCGTGTCGAATAGGATTTATGCCTCCGTCCCGGGCAACCCAGGAAGCATTACAACGATCAACCCCGAAACAGGTGCTATAGGACTCTCTATCGAGGTTGGTAATCAGCCAAACAAGCTTGCTCTTTCGGACGATGGGCAGTTCCTCTATGTTGGACTCGATGGAGAATCGGCGGTCCGCCGAGTTCACATTCCAAGCTTCATGGCCGGACTCTTAATACCCGTATCACTTTCGCCCAATAATCTTTTCCCCATTTGCGGCACAGTACGCATTGGTGATATTGAAGTTCTTCCGGGGGTTTCCAATGCGGTGGCGATATCCAAGTACCATTCGGGTTGCTCCCCTCGGTTTGCGGAAGTCGCCGTCTATGATGACGAAGTACAGAGACCCAATTTTGTCCAGAGAGTCAATCTCGGTCCTGTTATCGCTAACGTGTTGGGTGACTTCATTGAATTTCCTTCTTCGTCCTCAACTCTCTATGGATGCTACGATAAGTTGTACACGTTCGCCGTTGATTCGTCAGGGCTATCCATCCTTAACGCGCCAGAATTGCCGGAGCCATTTCTTGACGGTGGTGGAGAGATCGATAACGGGCTTCTCTACACTGTGAGTGGTCACATTATTAATCCCGTTACAAGAACTGTTGTCGGTCAGTTTCAAGGAACACCATCTGGTGGAAGAGCAATCGTGAAACCTGATTCGACAGTCGGACGAATCTTCTTTTTGCCTTTTGACGTTCCAAATTGCCAGCCAGTCAACCTTCTGGCTTTTGATCAAACCACCCTCCAATTCGTTGGATCCAATCAGGTGCAGGGGTTAAATTGCTCGTCTGGTCTCACCACTATGAGCAGTCTCGTTCGTTGGGGAACCAACGGTCTCGCATTTAGAACATTCGGCGGAGAAGTTGTCCTTCTCAAAACGTCTTTGATTCCCTAAAACCCTAATGACGTTCGACTTGCTAGCCTACGACTTCATGCAACGCTCCCTGCTCGCCGCGGGGCTGGTAGGAGCGCTCTGCTCGATCGTCGGCGTGTTCGTCGTGCTGCGTGGCTTGGCCTTCATCGGCGCGGGGACGGCGCACGCGGCCTTTGCGGGAGTGGCATTGGCTTACTTGTTGGGTTGGCCGCCGCTCGTGCTCGCGATTCTGTTCGGGCTCGCCACCGCCTGGATCACGGGTTGGATGGAAGAACTGGGTCAGATGAAACTCGATGTCTCCATCGGAATTCTTTATACGACGACTATGGCGCTGGCCATCCTTTTTATCGGGTTGATGAAGGCCTACAACTCCGAAGTCTATGGCTATCTCTTCGGCAGCGTGCTCTCAGTGACACCGGAGGAACTCTCGGCCATCGCGGCACTGGCCTTTGTCGTTCTGGGCGCGATATTGCTGTTCTACAAAGAGCTCTATTTCATCGCCTTCGATCAGGAAATGGCCGAGGCCTCTGGCGTGCCGGCTCGTCAGATGTTCTACCTCCTGCTCACCTTGGTAGCTTTGACGGTCGTCGTCTCGCTGAAAACGGTCGGGGCAATTCTCGTCTTTGCTCTCGTGCTCATTCCCGCCTCAACCGCCTATCAGCTCACCCATAGCCTGGCGCACCTTACCCTTTATTCGGTCATCATCGGTACAGGCTGCGCGGTGGCCGGGGTGCTCCTGTCCTATGCAACGGATCTGCCGTCCGGGCCGGCCATCGTCTTGCTGGCCACAACGCTCTTCTTCCTTTCCGTCCTGTTTTCTCCAAAGCGGCTTCGCCGTGCGGTTCCTGCCGCCCATACCTGAGCGACTCCGGTCAGGCCCGACAGCCTCTGGCACGAAGCTGGCACACGGGGGATTGCTTAGGCTCGTATTCTTTGGTATTCAGGAATCCTTGCTTTGCACCTATCGGACTAAAGGAGTCACCTCATGCGACCCCACGATCGACTATCTTTCGTCACATTGCTCTCGCTGGTGCTCCTCGCGACCCTCCTCAATACCGGCGTCTCGCAAGCGGAAGACTGGAAATGGGAATCCGGCGGGGCGCCGCAAGGAAAGTGGATGGCCGGCATGCGCGCAGGATTCTCCGTGGTCACACAGTCGGTCACGTCCAATTCTTCGACAGATGTCGGATCTGCAGTCAACTTCCATTGGATGTATGGGATCAACAAGTTCTTTATGGTGGGATTGATGACCGAATGGGAACGGCGCGCGATCGATCAGGAACGCCCAAAGGTGGATGTGGGACACCAGGACACCGTCTCCGTCCTCCCGACCGTAGAAGTGCGGCCGGGGCGCTTGGGCCCGGTCGCTCCCTACGCTTCGATGGGGTTCGGCGTGAACGTGAACAGCTTTGGCGAGAGTAGGGGGATCGGAACCATATGTCCCAGCAATACCTTCGCCTGGCGGTTGGCGTGGGGGGCTGATTACTTTCTCACTCGCAACTTCGCGCTGAACACTGAGATGGCCTACAAACGCAATGATGGCCATGTCACGATCAACGGGGTACGGGACAACGATTGGAACGTCTCGTCGTTCAACTTCTTGTTCGGGATTCGAGCGTTCTTCTAACGAATGGCAGCCGCATATCTTGATCCGAGTCTGTCATGACTGCATCGCAAATCGAGATCCGATGGTCTGGTGCCTCTCCTGAAACCCAATCATTCGAACCCGAGTGCCAGCACGGTGTTGCCTCATACATTCTTGAAACGCAGCTTCATATCTGGCAAGGACGCCCGTCTTGGTCATCCTCTAACCTAGCCCGCATTATTCACGAGGGTTCGTGACGAAACCGGCGAGGCGCCTGCGAGACGGGCGCGTGGAGCCCCGAAGACCTGAGGCGTACTTGAACAGTACGTCGAAGGTCTGAGGGGCGAGCCCGCCCGCCGGCATGCCGCATAGTCGCATGCTGGCTTGTCGCAGCGGCGTCTCGGCGGTTGCAGTAGAAGCTATCGTGAATAATGCGGGCTAGGGAGGGTGCTTTGTCTCGTTGTGGCGTGTCGAGATCCAGTTCCGCAATAGGTTTGATAGCCGGCCTCATGATGTGGTCCATGGCTGAGGCCGCTCATGCCCTTGATGTGGTTCATGAAGGAACAGCCCGTCCCGGAGAGTGGGTAGCGGGGTTCCGTGCAGGGCCAAGCTTCAATACTTCACCTGGCATGTCGACAGTCGGTCCGGCGCTTAACTTTCAAGGCCTGTACGGTTTGAACAAATGGCTGCGGGTCGGGATGATGTTGCAATGGAGTCAACATAAGATCGACGGAAATGGTCAGCTTTCCACCATTACCCTCCTGCCGGTGTATCTGGAGTATCGCCCAGGACGCGTCGGTGTGCTTGAGCCATACGTCGCGTCAGGGATCGGCGTGAATATCAACAACAAAGACGTCAACGATTCGTTCGCATTCCGTGTCGCTGGTGGATTCGATTACGCCTTGACCCACTGGTTTTCGTCGGCGCCGAAAGGTCTCACATTGAACACTGAAGTGGGATGGAACCGAAATACGGTTCAGGGAGTAGACGGCGGAGCGGTTTCGATGCTGTTCGGCGTCCGCTGGTCGTTTGGAGGTAAAGCCTGATCGTTCTTGCCTCTCGTGATAGGTCGGCTCTGGGCCCAATACATCGGGTCGTCTCACGAGAAAAGTCCACGATTTCATACTCTCGAGAATACGGTTGTTCGCTGTACTCAGCAGCCGTCATTCGAGGCGGGCGTGTTTCGAGCGAGCCCAGACCATCCCGGTCTGTTCTTTCGAGCTGAACCCCAGGCGTTCATAGAAGTCGGGCGTCCGGGTGCAAAGCCAGAAGAGTTCGACGCGCTTTAGTTTCGGGTGGTGGAGGATGTGTTCGACGAGTCGCGTGCCGATCCCTTGCCCCTGATACGCCTTGTCGATAATCACATCCCAAATCGATGCGCGATAGACATAGTCGGTGAGGACCCGGCCGAAGCCGACAAGCCGCTCGCCGTCCCAGGCGGAAATGATGACGTCCGTATGTTTGAGCATCTCCCGCGCATCATCAAACGTTCTCCCTTTCGCCCAGGGTGCTTGCTGAAAGAGCCTGCTCAGCTGCGCCAGGTCGACGTCTCGCCGTTCCGAAAACGTGATCATCGCGGAGGGAGTCTTGAGGCTCGTCGGCATCTTATACTATAAGTATGGCTACCGTGATCGGAAAGAAACAAAAATCGGCGAGAGTGTAAGGATTTCATCATGACAACGCAAGTGCGAAGCTGTCCCAGGTGTTCACAGTTGATGTGGCTCAAAGAGGATCAATACGAACTCCTCGACGAAGAGACTGTCCGTGCCAAGTGTCCACATTGCGGCGCGACTGTCCGCTTCAGCCTCGTCACACAGGGGGCGAATGCAATTGGCCCCAAGATGGGACACTGACCGCTTCGCGGAATTGCGAATTATGAATTCTGAATAATGAATTGTGGAGTCGGTCTAATTCAGAATTCAACATTCAGAATTCAGAATTGGTTCGTTACAACCCCCGGCCAGCCCCTTCAAGTTCGGGCTGACTCCCTGGAAGAATCCTATTGAGGGCCGCCCGGTATTCTGCCAAGCGCTTCGCCTCGGCTTGAACCATCACAATCTCCTTGTCACGTGTCATGCGCTCAAGGTGATCAAGCACCGCAAGGAGCGGTTGCACTGAAGCCAAGAGCTTACCCGCCTCGAACGCCTCCAACGACTCGACGAACAGATCGTTCAATCCCTTATAGGGCGTGCCGCCGCTTTGCTCGCGGAAGCGGTATACGGCAGCCTCGTAGGC
>CAZZPI010000063.1:0-9052 GCA_964655865.1 uncultured Nitrospiraceae bacterium | reverse complement strand
ATACGAGCTCCACGCGGCGATGCGGCCCGCCGAGATCCTGACGAAACTCCTGACCGGACGCGTCCTGCTGCATCAAGTTACAATTCCCGAAGGCGTGACGATGGTCCAGATCGCCGATACCCTGGAGCGACAAGCCATCACGGACCGCTCGGAATTTCTCATGCTGGCGAAGGAGCGGGAGTTCATCCGATCCTTGAACATCGATGCCGGCACGCTGGAAGGATACTTGTACCCGGACACGTACAGGTTTCCGCGAGCCACGAAGGCCAAGGACGTCATTCGCGCGATGGTCGGCAATCTCTGGCAGGTGTTCACGCCGGAGTTGCGCACACGGGCCCAGGAGGTGCATCTCAGCGTGCACGAAGTGTTGACGCTCGCCTCGGTCGTCGAAAAGGAAACCAAGGATGGACAAGAGCGCCCGCTCATCTCTGCCGTGTTCCATAACCGGTTGCGCAAACGCATCCCGCTGCAAAGTGATCCGACCGTCATCTACGGCTTGCCCGACTTCGACGGGAATCTTCGGAAACGAGATCTCTCGAGCCTCAGCCCGTACAATACGTACCGGATTCGCGGTCTACCGCCGGGGCCGATCGCAAGTCCTGGCGCCGACGCGATCCATGCCGCCCTCTATCCGGCGCACGCCCCCTATCTCTACTTCGTGTCCAGGAACGACGGGACCCACCAGTTTTCGGCGACCTTGATCGAGCATAACCAGGCGGTCGACAAGTATCAGCGCCGATTGCATCGGCGATCCCGCGCAGGCGGGACATTTGGCCTGGACGTGAAATCCAGCGGCGCCGCCGTCTTGCTTAACAGGGACGGCCGATGATCGGGGCCGCCTCTCTCTATCTGCCGGACCTTATCGACCACACGATTCTACGTCCTGAAGCGACCCGGGCCGATGTCCTTCGGCTGTGCGAGGAAGCCAGACGGCACGGGTTCGCGGTGATCTTTGTGCCCCCGTGCTATGTGGCGGACGCGGTCCGCGCCGTGGAAGGGACGAGCATTCGAGTCGGCATTCCCGTGGGCTTCCCGTTGGGGGGGACGACCACGAAGAGCAAGGTTGCAGAAGCGGTGGAAGGAGCAGCCTTAGGCGCAAAAGAAGTGGATATGGTGATCAACATCAGCCGGCTGAAGTCAGGCGATCACGACTACGTCTCCAGAGATATGCTCGAAGTCGTGCGCGCCACGCCCGGCGTCGGTCATAAAGTCATTCTCGAAAACTGTTACTTGACGCGAGACGAAAAAATCATGGCCTGCCGGCTGGCGGTAGAGGCCGGCATGGACTACGTCAAGACATCGACGGGGTTCGGGCCGGGGGGCGCCACCGTCGAAGACGTTCGCTTGATGAGAGACACCGTGGCCGGGCGCGCGAAGGTGAAAGCATCTGGCGGCATTCGCGACTGGAAAACGACGCTGGCGCTCCTGGAAGCGGGGGCCGACCGGATCGGCACGAGCGCCAGCGTGAAGATCATCGAAGAATGGAGGGGGACAGTACGGAGATGAAGCAACGTCCAATCAGCCGGGTCATCATCATCGTGGCGGATGGGTTGGGGGTGGGGGCTCTTCCCGACGCGGGAGTGTTCGGCGACGACGGATGCAACACACTCGGCCGACTGGCGGAAAGCGCCGATGGATTGAGTCTTCCGAATCTTGAGAACTTGGGGCTCGGACAGCTCGGCCCCTTCTCGGGGATTCGTATGACGAGTCAGCCGGAAGGATGTTTCGGGAAAATCGCCTTCACGACAAAGGCCAAGGACTCGCTCCACGGTCACTGGGAACTGGCCGGTCTTGTGGTGACCGATGCGCCTCGACAATGGAACGGCGACATCCCTCCGTCCGTGCTGGATGTGGTGCGTTCAACCTGCGGGAGACGGACGCTCGGCAACCGGGTGGAGCAGGGCCTGGCGCTGGTCGAGGCCTCTCTGGTCGAGCACCGCCGGACGGGAGCCCCGATCGTCTGGGGCGATCAGATCGGAGTGTTACACGTGGCGGCGCATGAGGGAACCATGCGCTCGGAGGATCTTTACAAGCTCTGCCGTGAAGTGAGAAAACGGGCGACGGAAAGCGGGGGCGTCTCCAGAGTGGTGGCGCATCCCCTCAAGGATGGGGTTTCTCGCCAGAGCTGGGGACACGGACGGAAGCACTTTGCTGGTGAACCGCCCGGAGACACGTTGTTGGACGGTCTGATTCGCGCCGGGCAACTGGTGATGGCCGTCGGAAAGATCGATGATCTCTTCGGTGGGCGCGGCGTCACACGCTCTTCATCCGCAGAAGCCCCAGGATGCGCCTTAGATCAACTGGAAAATCTCCTGAAGAAAGTGCCCCGGGGTCTGCTCTGGGCAAACATGGATGTCGTGGGTCCGGATGAAGCCACGACGACGGCAGCGCTCCATGAGTTTGATCGAGGTCTGCCGAACCTGATGGCCATGCTGCGGCCGACCGATCTGCTCTGTCTCACCTCGGACCACGGCTTCGATTTGTCCCGCCCGACACCGACCCATTCCCGGGAGTATGCCCCCTTGTTGGTCTATGGGCCGAAACTGGCCCGCGGGGTTAATCTCGGGGTGAGATCGACGGCGGCCGATGTGGGACAGACGATCGCCGAAGCCCTTGGGGCTGAACGACTCTCACACGGAGAAAGTTTCCTTGCTGCGCTCCGCGCGGGATAGCCGTTTCGTGATGAGATAAGGGGCCAGGGTTCGGAGGAGACTGGAGGAGCATGGCAGAGAAGCCAGGATCATTCGAGAAACAGCTCGAGCACCTGGGGATCGAGCTTCCCGCTGCGCCTCAGCCGGTGGCGAACTACATACCGGCCGTCCAAGCGGGGGATCTGCTGTTCCTCAGCGGAGTCATTCCCACGCGTGCGGGGCAGGTGGTCGTGACCGGCAAACTCGGACGCGAGCTTTCCATCGAGCAGGGGAAGGAAGCGGCGAGGATCGCGTTGCTGAATGCCTTGGCCATCGTTCGGCAGGAGCTTGGCTCATTGGATCGGGTCAGGAAGATCGTGCGGATGGTCGGCCATGTCGCCTCCGCGGAGGGCTTCGTCCAGCATCCCGCTGTGATCAACGGCGCGTCCGACTTGCTCGTTCAGATTTTTGGAGAGGCCGGTCGGCATGCCCGTGTCGCCCTCGGCGCAGCCGAGCTTCCGCTAAATGCGCCCATCGAGCTCGAACTCATCGTTCAGGTCGCCTAAGAGGCAAACTCCTCTCCGTCTATCTTTTGCTGAGCCGTTCGGTTATCTTGCCGCCATGCCTTTGCTCATCACCTTGTTAATCACCTTGTTGTCAGTCGGCCATGCGTTTGCTCATGGATTGGACGAATCAGCTCCAAGATCAGATCCTGGCGGCGGACTCGGCCGTGTGGCGATCCAGGTGTCTTTCTCGACCTGGCACCCGCGCGGGCGGACGTTGTCGCAAATTGAGCCGGCGATTCGCGTCAAATTACGTGGGGCGGGCTTCACCCTCATGACGACTCCTGAGGAATCTCACGACTATCGGATGCAGGTGAGCTACAGGGAAACGCGAGGGCAACAGTATCGGATCGATACGTTCGGGACGATCATCGACTGCGTGATTGATATGGAATCCACACAGGGCTCACGTCTCCTGCATATCCCCATTCATGAAGAATCAGGTCCTTATGAGATGGGGACAGCGCCCTATCTGGAGGTGTTGGAGAAGTTCGACACGAATCCCTATTTCTATTTCCTGGGTGACATCGCCGCGCAGGTTGTTGGAAACCGGGCAGACCTGACCGGTGGATTGCTCCAGGGCTTTCAGGCCTTGCTCGACGGCGAACGACGCAGCGTGGAGGGCTCGGCCTCCGACCACGGCATGCAACAGAGTGAAACGTACTACATGATCTCGGTCCGTGAGAACACGATCAGGGAGCTCGGTCGCCTGGGAGACTCCCGCGCGGTACCGGTCCTCATGGAGTTACTCAGCCACAAATCGCGAGACGTTCGTCTCCAGGCCATCGACTCGCTCGGGAGACTGCCTTGGGGGGAGGCGGCCAAGGCTCGCTTGGAACAGCTTATGTCGGACGATCCGGATCGGTCGGTCGTTCAGGCTGCTGCCGCAGCTCTCGCCGCTCGCAGGCAAGCCGCGCCGGCTAGCTTGCCTTGACAGTCAAAAAAACAGGTTGTTATAGTCCCCTCGGAACAGTCCTTTAACCCTATTCTTTCGCTTCGACCCAGGTTCCCGTGGCGCTAGGTGTATGCGCCACGCGCAAAGCGGTCTTCCTCCAAACATTCCGCTGAGACCCGGTAGCATGGCGGCATAATGATATCGGCGGCCTGGAGCGTGAGGGAACGTCGGAGAAAGAGAGTCATGTTTGTCATGTCCCATCCAGACAAGGCCAAGACACTCGGCGTGCTGACCGCGGGTTTGATTTGGTTTCTGATTTTCGGAGGGGTCGGCTTCGCTGCCTCGCTGCACGCGCAGCTTAATCCCGACCGTGCGGCCCCCGGTGCCACGGTGTCGATCGCCGGCAAGGGATTCGGTACGTTCAAGTCTACTCGTGTGAATCGAGTGATGTTCGGCGGTCAGGCGGCGCTGGTGCAGCGATGGGAGCCTGAGCTCATTGAAGTGAAAGTGCCGTTTCGGGCGATCACCGGACCGGTCCAGGTGCTGATCGGCAAAAAGAAGCTGAGCGTCGGCACCTTCACCGTCGTTCGGCCTGAGATCAAAAGTATCATCCCCGAAGAGGCCGAACCTGGAACCCTGCTTCGGATTTCCGGCGAGCACTTCGGCAATACCGCCGGTCCTCGCGATCCGAACAGCATGTTCGGAGTCAATGACGTCCTCATCGGCGGCGTACCGGTGAGGGCCCGCCGCTGGAAGGAAAACGGAATCGAAGTGGAAGTGCCGGCCAATGCCATGTCCGGCGACGTCGTGGTCAGACTGGCGTCTTCAGATCCCTTGCCGGATGGATCCTGCTGCGCGCCTGTCGAACACACGTTGAGCAACGCGGTCTCGTTCAAGGTGATTCCCTCTGTGCGGGTCGACCCGACCAGCGGACCAGTTGGAACCAAAGTCGTCCTGTTCGGGCAGGGATTCGGAGAGATGCCCGGCGACAGCGGTGGCGTGCTGTTCGGCGGTCATCCCGCGACTGTGGCGCAGTGGCGGGACAACCTGATCGTGGTCCATGTCCCCTTGGATGCTGAAAGCGGCCCTATTGTCCTACGGGCGGTGGGAAAGGATCGAACGCTCGGAACCTTCACGGTGTATGAGTCGAAAGCCATCGGCATCAGCCCCTCCAGCGGGCCGATCGGGACGCTTCTTAGGATCACGGGGGAGCACTTTGGGTTCTATTCGGAAGCGGGCAAGACTCCTTTCGCGTTCACCGATTTCAACAAGGGGGAAAACCGCGTCGAAATCGGAGGGGTTCCGGCAGTCATCTATCGCTGGCACGACGACCGGATCGACGTGTGGGTTCCTTTCAGCGCGAAAAGCGGACGCGTGGTCGTAAAACGCGGAGGCACCAGGCCTAAACCGGACGGCACTTGCTGTGCGGAGGAGGGGATCGTCTCCACCGAGGTCGGCACGTATACGGTCGTCACGCCGAAGATCGAGTCCTATAGCCCCACCTCCGCCGGACTCGATGAGACGGTTACGATCAAGGGCTCCGGCTTCGGGGCATTCCTGAAAACCGCTGAAGCCACGAAGCCCGGATTGACCGAGCAGATCTACGGCCGGGAGGAAACGGAGCTGGGCGAGAATGTCTCGCGGACCGAAGTGCTGTTCAATAACATGGGCGCCGTGGTTCTTTCCTGGACCGATACGGAGATCAAAGCGCGGGTCCCTCGACGGAACGTGTTCGGTGTCGGGAAGAAGGGAGAATTCCTCCCGGACGTGACCACGGGCCCTCTGGTCGTCCGTCGTGGCTCGTGGGATCTTCTCCCCGATGGGAGCTGCTGTACGCCCAAGAAATGGGTTACCGTCGAAGCCGGCGCGTTCACGATCGAGGCGACAGGCCTTCCCAACCAGAGTTACTTCACCGATACCCGTCCGGACGCGAACACCAACCAGTGAAGCCACCGATCAGGCGCAGCTCCGCCGTGTCTCGCACAACGATGCTCGGCCTATCGATCATGGCAGTGCTTCTCGCGCCAATCACCGGCGAGGCGAGGTCCGCCCCTGTCGTGATGCCTCAGAACAGCGGCACGGATGTCACGCTCATGGGAGTGCATTTCAGGGACGGCAACTCCGGATGGGTCGTAGGAACGGGAGGGCTGATTCTGAAGACCACCGACGGCGGCAAGAAATGGAAGAAGGTTAGCAGCGGAACGGCCGCACTCTTAACGGCCGTGGCGTTCGTCGACAACCGAAAAGGGTGGATCATCGGCGCCAACGGCACGATCCGCGCGACAACGGACGGGGGGGCCAGTTGGAAGACGCAAGCCGTCGAGGTCTCCGTACCTCTGTATGGAATTTGCTTTGTGTCGGCCGAAGTCGGGTGGGTCGTTGGGGGCAATGGAACGATTTTGCACACGATTGACGGGGGCGTCCATTGGACGGAACAAGCCAGTTCGACCAACGCCACGCTCTATGCCGTTCATTTCTTGAATGACCGAAGAGGGATCGTAGTCGGGGCCCTCGGGACCATTCTGCAAACGGAGGATGGCGGCGGCACGTGGGTCAGCCACGAGACGCGAAGCGCGGCGACTTTCTTCGACGTTGTCATGGCGGACGTCAATAATGCCTGGGCGGTAGGCAATGCGGGCGCGCTGTTTCAGACCACAGACGGGGGGCAGCGATGGATCGATCGAAGCCTTCCTTGCAGTAAGACCTGTACCAAGTTGAGTGATCTCATCCGTGTTCGCTTCACCTCTCCGCAAACGGGCTGGATCGTCGGCGACCGCGGGGCGATCTTCCGGACCGACGACGCGGGGTTCAATTGGTACGAACAGGAGTCTCCTGCCAAGGTGTCGCTGTTGGGCCTTTCGTTTCCCGACCCCGGCCATGGGTGGGCGGTGGGGGAACAGGGCATGATTCTGCGGTTCAGCTTCTCGCCATAGGGACGGGCGACGGCTCTTCAGGGCCTCGGCTCACCCCAGCGCCCCGAGGCGGCTTTGCAGGATTGCAAGCGAAGTCAGCGCGGCGGTTTCCGACCGAAGGATCAACGGTCCCAGCGATACGGGGATGAATCCGGCGGCGCCGGCCTGGTTCACTTCCTCTTCCGACCAACCCCCTTCGGGTCCAATCACAATCACGAACACCCGGTCCTGACCGGGTGGCAGCACCACCGTAGCTAGGCTGGGATAGCTAGCGCGTTCCTGCACAAAGAACACGGCGCGAGAGGGATCGCGATCCGCAAGAAACTCCCGAAAGGGGAGCGGCCTCGCGATCGCCGGAACGTTCCAGCGTTCGGATTGCTGCGACGCCTCGATGGCGACCTGTTGCCATCTGGCTTGTTGACGGGCCACGCGCCCCTGCCGGGGGTGGACCACCGTATGGCGCGTGATCAGAGGGACGATGGACGTGACCCCCAGTTCGGTGGCCTTCTGAATCACCCACTCCATGTGGTCGCCTTTGAGGAGGGCTTGGGCCAGCAGCACAGGCCGGAAGTTGTTCGTCGGTCGTGACTCGCGGTGCAGCACGGTCCCAACCAGTGCCTCGCGGCTCACGTCGGTGACGCGAACGTGGTACCGCATGTGTCCGTCGCAGAGCCGGAGGTGCTCGCCCTTGCGGATGCGCAAGCTGTCTCGGAGGTGCGGAAGGAGTGAACCGGTCACGCGAGCGATGCCCCCGCTGACGGAGTCAGGGCTGATGAAGAACACGGGCATCGTGGCGGGCGGAGGACTGTGGAGGGAAGGCTACTCGAAGAAGGTCTTCATCTTGTCGAAAAACCCGTCGCCTTCCGTGTCGGCGGACAGACCGCTTTCGCGGGCGAAATCCGTCAGCAGCTCTTTCTGACGCTGGCTTAACTTTGTGGGGACCTCGATGCGAACGGTGTATATCTGATCGCCCGTTTGGTGACCTTTCAGGCTCGGAATGCCGAGTCCTTTCAGCCGAAGAATCTTGCCCTGTTGGGTGCCCGGCGGAACCTTAATGACCGTCTTGCCTTTGAGGGTCGGCACTTCCACTTTTCCACCAAGGGCGGCCGTGACGAAGTGAATCGGTAAGTCACAGACGATATCGTTGCCATGTCGTGTAAACAAAGGATGCGGTTTGACCGTGACAGCGACGTACAGATCTCCGGGCGGACCGCCGTTCACTCCGTGTTCGCCCTCGTTCTGTAGACGGAGCCGCATGCCTGATTCGATCCCGGCCGGAATGTGCACGGACAGAGTGCGTTCCTTCTGAACGCGTTGACGTCCGTGGCACGTCGTGCAAGGTTCGCTGACGATTTGGCCGGCCCCGTTACACTGACCGCAGGGACGGCTGACGCTGAAGAAACCCTGTTGGAATCGGAGTTGGCCCGATCCTCTGCAGGTGGGGCACGTCTTAATGGCCGTGGCGGAACGCGCGCCCGTCCCACGGCAATCCGAGCAGGTTTCCCATCGCGGGATTTTGAGCTTGGCCTCTTTTCCGAATACGGCTTCTTCAAAGGTGATTTCGAGGTTGTACTGAAGGTCGCGGCCACGCTCCGCGCGGCTTTGTCCGCGTCCGCCGCCGAAGAAATCCTCGAAGATGTCGTTGAAGACGTCTCCGAACCCGCCTCCTCCGAAGTCGAAGCCTTCGAACCCTCCCGCTCCCTGTTGGGCCCCGGCGTGGCCGAACATGTCGTAGCGCCGGCGTTTATCCTGATCGCTCAGTATCTCGTAGGCCTCGTTGATCTCCTTGAATTTCTCCTCGGCTGATTTTTTCTGCTGATCGCCCGCTTGAAGGTCAGGATGATACTGCCGCGCCAGCTTCCGATAGGCCTTCTTGATGTCCTCATCCGAAGCGTTCCGCTCGATGCCGAGTGTGCTGTAGTAGTCGCGTTTGGCTGCTGGGCTCATCGGATCGCTTCAAATGAAGAAAGACCGAGTTCCGCGGTGCCACGGAGCTCGGTCTTCATCATGGCTCGTATTCTAGCTTACTTTTTGTCCTTGTCTACTTCTTCG
>CAZZPI010000062.1:0-9067 GCA_964655865.1 uncultured Nitrospiraceae bacterium | reverse complement strand
CAAAACGGGACATAGGAGCGGGCTCCCTTCCGAGTTCATCAACATGGCATGTCCCGTGCGGCCGATCGACACGTCGGAGATGGCATGGAACAGCGTATCCCGCCGGATCAGGATGGTGACGACGCCGATCGCTCCACGGCGGTCTTCGGCTACGATGGGCGCCGACACATTGACGACGTGAGTCCCGAACATCGGTTCGAAGTAAATGTCGCTCACGTAGACGCGCCCCGCCTGCTCTTTGGTCACCGCCTGCCACCAACTACTCTTGCCGTAATAGTACTCGACCTGGGGAATCGAGCTGAGAACCAGCGCGCCATGATCATCGATGACCAAAATACCCACGTAGTCGGCCCTCCGGATGTCGTGCCACCGGATGAGGTAGTTGGTCACGATCTGATTGATGAAGACGGGAAACTCGCTTTTCCGGTCGCGCGCCCGCCATCGCTGCTGCCAATCACGTATCATCGCCTGGACCTCGGTCGGTTCTTTCCCTTCGTACGTGCGATTGGCTTCGGTGACCGCGGTGCGGAGAAAGGGCGTCGTGGCAAGCTGCTGTGCTTCGTTCATCGCCCTCGTCACCTGCATTTCGACCCGGCGCGCGGCTTCCTCCGCCACTTCCCGGAAGTTCGCCCCGATCGTCTCACGGAGGGCGCGGCGTTCTTCCACGTATGTGATGGCAAGCGACAGGGACAGAGGAAGGAGACCGACCAGGACGATGGCCGCGATGATCTTGCGCTGGAGACTGTGAGACCGACTCCAGATTGGCATGTGGGTGACGACGCTACGGTAACTCAGCCTTGATTCTATCGCCCCAGCCCCCTCCCGTGCAGCCCGGTCCCCGGTTCGTCGCCGGGACCTAGCCGCGCTTGAGCAGCCGGCCCGGCCCCCCGGGCCACATGATCAGCAAGGGGCTCGCGACAAACACGGAGGAGTAAGTTCCGAAAATAACTCCCCAGAGCAGCGCCAGGGAAAAATCATGCAGCACTTCGCCCCCCGCGAGCGTCAGCGGGATCAGCACCAGCACGACCGTGAGGCTGGTGACGATCGTGCGGCTCAGCACTTGATTAATTCCGTTGTTGATCACAGTCTCGATGCTGTCCCGTCGCCGCAATCGAAGGTTCTCGCGGATCCGGTCGAACACCACAACGGTGTCGGTGAGAGAATAGCCGGCCAATGTGAGCAAGGCCGTGACCACCAAGAGCGTGATCTCCTTGTCGAGCACGTAGAATGCTCCGAGGACCGCAAGGACGTCGTGGAAGGTCGCCAGAGCTGCCGCAACGCCGAACCGTAACTCAAAGCGCGCCGCGATATAGAGGATGATGCCGGCGAACGAAATCACGATGGCGATCAGCGCGTCTTGTTGCAGCTTCTGGCCGATCGTCGGTCCGATCTCCGTACTGGAATCGACCACGAGCTGGTTGCCCGGGAACTCCTTGCCGAACAGCGCCACCACCCGCTCGGCCACTTTTTCCTCGATCGTCGTCGAGGTTTTGACCCGGATGAGGAGCTTGTTGTCTTGAGTAAACTGCTGCAGATCGGCGTCCCCTAAGCCATTGGCTTCCAGCGCTTTCCGGGCGTCCTCGATTCTGACCGGTTGGGTAAACTTCAACTGGACGGCGGTGCCGCCGGCGAAGTCGATCCCAAGGTTGGCCGACCCTCGCCCGACCTGCACGACGGCGATGAGGCCCAGTGTGACCATGATGCCGGAAAACACGAACGCGATGTAACGCTTCCCCATGAAGTCGATGTTCGTCTTGCCGAGAATCTCGAACATGCCCGCTCCCTTGTCTGGACTCTGGTTATCAGCCTTCAGACGTCAGCCGCCGCTGAGTGCTGACGGCCGACAACTTTCTTGCTAAATGCTCAGCCGCTCCACTTTCTGCCGTTGATTGATGACGTCGAAGACCACTTTGGTGCCCACCAGGGCCGTGAACAGGTTGATGGCGATACCCAAACAGAGCGTCACTGCGAACCCTTTGATCGGCCCGGTGCCGAATAAGAACAGGGCAAAGCCGGTGATCAACGTCGTGACGTGCGAGTCGATGATGGTCAACAAGGCCTTGTCATACCCGCCGTCCACGGCCAGGCGGACCGGCTTTCCCTGCCGGAGCTCCTCGCGGATCCGCTCGAAGATCAACACGTTGGAGTCCACCCCCATCCCGATGGTCAAGATGATGCCGGCGATCCCCGGGAGCGTCAGGGTGGCGTTGAGCGCGGCCAACGAGCCGATGAGGCAGATGAGGTTGAGGACCAGTGCGGCATCCGCGATCACGCCGGAGAGCCGATAGTAGGTCATCATGAACAGCACCACCATCGCGCCGGCGATCAGCGTCGAGATCAGACCTTTGTCGATGGAGTCCTGCCCCAGCGACGGCCCGACCGTGAGGTCCTGGACGATCTTCAGAGGCGCGGGAAGCGCCCCGGCCCGCAGGACAATGGCCAAGTCGTTGGCCTCCTGCGTGGTGAAGGTGCCGGTGATCTGAGCCCGGCCCCCGCTGATCCGCTCTTGTATGACCGGTGCTGAATAGATCGTATTGTCCAGCACGATCGCCATGCGTTTCTTCACGTTCTCGCCGGTGATCCGATCGAACTCCTTGGCTCCTTTGGCATCGAACGTGACCGACACGTACGGGTCGTTGAATTGGCCGATGGCGACGCGGGCGTCGCTGAGCACGTCACCGGTCAGCAGCACCCGCTTTTTCACGAGGAACGGGATGAGATACTCGGATCCTCCCGTGTCCTTGTCGACCACCCGCTCGAAGAGGATCTCGTCCCCCTCGGGCAGTTTCTCGGCGAACTGCCGCAGCACGTCTTCCTGGTCCTTGCCCTTGCGCACGCGAGCGGGCAAGTTCAACTTGAGGAGATTGTCCTCGTCCAAGAGCTTGAATTCGAGGAGCGCCGTTTCTTTGATGAGGTCCTTCGCCCGCTTCGGCTCCTTGATACCCGGTAACTGGACGACGATCTGCTTCAGCCCCTGACGCTGGATCAACGGCTCCGCCACGCCGAACTGGTCGATACGGTTACGAATGGTCTCCAATGCCTGGTTGATGGCCGAGTCTTTAATGCGTTTGATTTCCGTGTCCCGCAGCTCCCAGACGAGGGTATTGGCGGTCGCCGCCGATTCATCCTCGAAAAACGTCGGGAAATCGTCCAAGACCTTCTGGATCTGTGGCTTGAGATCGGCGTTCTGGAACGACAAGGTAATGCGGATCGGACCGGTGCGCTTCACCGATTCGACCGGCAGCTTCTTGTCGACAAGCTCATCCTGGACGGCCACAACCGCGCGTTCGACGGCGATCTCGACCGCCCGGTCCTCCTCCACCTCCAGAACCAGGTGGATCCCCCCCTGCAGGTCCAAACCGAGGGTGATCCCCTTGTTTGGAAACACGGCCCGAAGCCACCCGGGCAATCGCTGATAGAGCGGCTGATAGGACGGAAGAAAGAACACGAACGACACGACGACCACGAGCACCAACAAGGCCACACGCCCACCGACTTTTTTCATGAGTCCTTCACCCTTCCTGAACGGAAGCGCCGCATCACTCTTCCTCATCGCCTCTCAGCCGGGCGATCTGTTCGCGTTGGATCTTGATCTTGGTGTTGTCGGAAATCTGCAACGTGACGGTCTCTTTTCCGAGGTTCGTCACGGTCCCCCAAATGCCGGAGCCCGTGACGACCTTGTCCCCCTTCTTCAAGGCCTCCAACAAGGCCCTTTGTTGTTTCTGGCGCTTCTGTTGCGGAAGGATCAGCAGAAAATAGAAGATCACGAAAATGAGCACGAACGGGACCAACGAAAGCAGGCCGCTCATGCCTCCCCCGCTTCCCCCCGATCCTTGCGCCCACGCCTGTGAGATCACTTCCATCGTTCGGTCGCTCCTCATGCCATGCGCAGGGCCGACAAGTCCGCTGCCATGTCGGCCGTCGTTACGGCGTCGTCGACATGACGGCGCCGATGGAACTCATCTCGGAATCGCCCGAAGGTTCCTGCAGCGATCGCCGTCTGCACCCCCTCGACGAGACTCGCGAAGTGCCACAGGTTATGGATGGTGTTGAGCCGTGCGCCCAGCATCTCCTTGACGTTGAACAGATGATGCAAATAGGCGCGCGAATACCGTCTGCAGACGGGGCACCCACATGTCGAATCCACAGGCCGCTCGTCCCGCGCATATTGAGCTTGCTTGATCACCACCCGCCCATTCGAGGTGAACAACCAGCCTGTCCGGCCATGGCGGGAGGGAATCACGCAGTCGAACAAATCGATCCCCCGCGCGATCCCTTCGATCAAGTCTTCCGGCTGCCCAACGCCCATCAGATAGCGCGGCTTGTCCGCCGGCAGCTCCGGTACCGTTGCATCCAAAGTGGCGTACATGTCCTCTTTGGCCTCCCCCACCGAGAGGCCTCCGATGGCGTAACCATCGAACCCGAGCGACACAAGCTCACGGGCCGCGGCCGTCCGCAGGCTTCGATTGAGCCCGCCTTGCACGATCCCAAACAGGGCCTGACCCGTCCGGCGCCTCGCTGACAGACAGCGGCGCGCCCAGAGCGCCGTACGGCGGGCCGCGTCTTCTATCATTTCTTCCGGAGCGGGCAAGGCGACGCATTGGTCGAAGACCATGATAATGTCGGCACCCAGGACCTCCTGAATCTCGATCGCTTTCTCCGGCGTGATGACGTGCATGGATCCGTCGAGATGAGACCTGAAACTGACGCCGTCATCCGTGACGCGACAAAGTTTGGCCAGACTGAAGACTTGAAATCCGCCGCTGTCGGTCAAAATCGCGCCGGACCACCCGGTAAATCGATGGAGTCCCCCTAGGTCGCCCACCACCTGATGGCCGGGACGCAGGTACAAGTGGTACGCGTTGTTCAAGATCAGCCCGAAACCCAATGACCGCAGCTCGTCGGGCTCAAGGCTCTTGATCGGCCCCAGCGTCCCCACCGGCATGAATGCCGGCGTGGCAATCGTCCCGTGCGGCGTGACCAGCCGTCCCAGGCGCGCGTGGCTTCCCGCGTCCCGAGCTGTGACTAGAAAATCCATGCTCGCTCAGTCGGTTTCTCTACATTCGTTCGGGGGACGTCACCCCGAGCAAGTCCAATCCGTTTCGTATCACCTGCTGAACCCCCCACAAGAGCGCCAGCCTCGCGGCCGTCAAGGCCGAGGTCACCTCTTCCTGTTCCGGGGCCTCTCCGTGCTCTTTCGAGTCGCACGAGCGGCCGTCCATCTCTCCATCCCCGGAGACGGGAAGGATCCGGTGTTTGTTGTAATAGGTATGCAGCAAGGAGGCGAGGTCCTGAAGGTAGTAGGTGATCCGATGCGGTTCCAGCGCCACTGCGCTGTCGCGCAGCATCCCCGGGTAGGCCGCGAGCTTTCGGAGCAGCGCCAACTCATCGGGATGAGTCAGCGGTCCCAGATTGGTCTCGCCTGGACGGGGACACTTCACGCCGCGCTGCTCGGCGACCCGCCACAGACTCGCGATGCGGGCATGGGCATACTGAACATAATAGACCGGATTGTCGGCCGACCGTTGCTTGGCCACGTCCAGGTCGAAATCGAGTGGGGTATCCGATCGACGGACGAGGAACAAGAACTTCGCCGCATCCGCTCCGACTTCGTCGATCACCTCGCGGAGTGTGATGAACTCTCCCGCCCGCTTGGACATCTCCACCTTCTTCCCACCGCGCAGCAAGTTCACCATCTGGACCAATACGACCTTCAGCCGGTCTTTGGAATAGCCGTAAGCCTGCACCACGGCCTGCATTCTGGGAATGTACCCGTGATGATCGGCCCCCCAGACGTCGATCAGCAGATCATACCCTCGCAGCAACTTGTCGCGGTGGTAGGCGATATCCGACGCCAGGTACGTGTATTCGCCGTCTTGCTTGCGCACCACTCGGTCCTTCTCATCGCCGAACTTGGATGAGCGAAACCACAGTGCGCCCTGCTCTTCGAATAGGAGACCGTTGCCTCGCAGGTCATCGAGCACCCGATCGACGGCACCGGCCGACAGGAGTTTGGCCTCACTGCACCATGAATCGAACCGAAGGCCGAACGCTTCCAGATCCCCTCGAATCTTGCCGAGCATTTGCTCATAAGCCAACTCTTGACACCGCTGCTCGGCGCGAGCCGGGTCGATTTCGATGAGCTCGGTTCCCACTTCCTCCTTGAGCCGGCCGGCAGCTTCGCGAATATAGTCGCCCTGATATCCGTCCTCGGGGAACGGCACCGATCGGCCGAACAGGGCCTGATAGCGAGCGAAGACCGACTGACCGAGGAGCTTCATTTGCCGGCCGGCATCGTTGATGTAGTACTCGGTGACGACGTCGTATCCGGCCGCCTTGAGCACGTTGCTGAGCGCCAAACCGACTGCGGCTCCGCGACCATGGCCGACATGCAACGGACCCGTGGGGTTGGCGCTGACAAACTCCACCAAAACCCGCCGCCCCGCTCCGAGGTCCGACCGGCCATAGCTTTGTCCCGACCGCTCGATCTCGACGAGCACATCGAGCCATCGCGCAGGTTTCAGGGTGAGATTGAGAAAGCCCGGACGGACGATGTCGACACGGTCAAAGAGCGCGTCTCGCTGAGGGAGGTTATCGACGATGATCTGCGCGATGTCGTAGGGTGCTCGTTGTTCCGTGCCGGCAAGCGTCATGGCGACAGTCGTGGCGAGATCTCCCCACTCCGGCCGCTTGGGCGTATCAAGAGTAATGGCCGGGAGAGACTCCATCTTGAGCTGCCCTTTTTCCTTGGCCGAAGTCAAAGCGTCCTGAATCAGCCGACTGACTTCGTCGTAGACTGCGCTGTGACCCATCGAACGTTCTCGTAAGTCTGCACAGAATAAGGAGAAAGTATCCTGGCACTCTAGCACACCAGGATGGTGGAGACAAGGCTCACACGCTAGCTGCACGGCTGCTCTCGTGAATGCGCCATCGCGCTACGGCAACGCTGTGCAAGCTGATCACCCCGAACTTCAAGGCAGGGTCGTCCAGAACATCGGGTCACCATCGCCCATGTGGCGCAATGGCACGGCCCGCCGCGGATGACGGTCACGTGTCGACCAAGCGGAGCCCATCTCGCCGGGTCGGTGGGGCCGAAGATCGCGACGGTGGGGATCCCAAGGCCAGCCGCCAGATGGGATAAGCCGGAGTCATGACCGACGAACAGATCCGCCTGAGCCAGGAGAGATGCGAGCGCGACGAGTGAAAGATCGCGAAGCACCGGAACTCGTGGGCAGAGCCGGTGAACCTCAGCGGTCGCCTCGGCGTCCGCCGGACCTTCGACGAGAATCACCGTGATCCCATCGACCGATAAGGACTCGCACAGACGTGCGAGCACGCCAGGCGCGACACATTTGACGCGGCTCCCGCTGCCAGGATGTGCGAATACTAGCGGGCGGGAGGAGTTCCCGATCATCCCCAAGAGCAGATCGATCCCGTGCTCCCTCATCTCAGGAGGAAGATTCAGCGTCGGCAGTACGGCTGGAGACGCCCTCTCAATGCCCAGCGTCTCAAGAAATCGATCCACCTGATGGATGGCATGTATCGCCTCATCCATCGGCGAACGCACGATGATACGCCGACATCCGAAATGGCTCAGGGCGTTCTCCAGCCTGCCGTCGGAGTCGGCCATCCAGGCCACGATCGAAGGACGACGGTCGAACCATTGCTGCACACCGACCGGCAACGTTCCCCCATCGCTCAAGAGGCAGGACAACGTCGGTCCTTCGATGGAAACGGCGCAGTCCACCTCGCCACAAAGGGCGAGCAACTCGGCCACCTCCTGCTTGGCCAGCAAAACGAGCTCCCCAGGACCGAAATGATGGCGGATCGCTCGCAAGGCGGGGACAGAGAGAAGCGTGTCGCCAAGGCTGCCCGGATGGATCACCAGGACCGGTGTCGCCGCGCCATCTGAATTCTCCGATGGCGTGCTCATGTGCTCGTCTACATCCGCGCGCGTTCGAGGTCTTCCGGGGTGTTGATGTTCAGGAACGATTGGAGGAGGGGGTCTATCGCCTTCAACTCAGCCTCGGCCACGAGCCTGACGCGAAGATCGGGGGCCTTCACCAGATCATGGATCGTCAGCGAGCGTCGACTGAGCATTCCTTCGATGGCGGGAAGACACCGTTTGTGGTAAATCGCGTGCAGCGGCTGCAAGCCGGTTTCAAGTTGCGGCATGACGATGTCCGCAGCGGAGTCCCTGTCGGCCAAGTAGGAGATGGCTTTCGTGCTGAGAAAAGGCATATCACAGGCGACTGCGAAAATACGGGGCGCAGCCGCCTCCAACAAGCCCGTATACAGGCCTCCCAAGCTTCCGCTGTTCGGAACCGCATCCGTCACTACCCGATGCCGCAGCCACCCGAGCTCTGGAGCGGGCCGCGCGACCACAATCAGAATTTCCTCACACGCTTGCTCCAGGACCGAGAGGGTTCGCTCAAGGAGCGAGCGTCCATCGAGGGACAGGAACCGCTTATCCTGCCCCATTCGCCGGCTCCGGCCTCCCGCGAGAAGAACGCCCGCAACGTCCTTCTGCTTAGCGTTCATGGCCGACGTACAACCTCATACAAAAAGAAAAGGGGGTGAGACGAGCCCACCCCCTCCATATCTCGATCGCAGAGACCCTGCGAGGAAGAAATTCTACAGCGCCTTCCCCTTCTTCTTGTTCGCCCGACGCGTCAGAACCCATCCTTCGAGGATCACCACCCCGAAAGCAACGACAACGGGATAGATGTAGACTTCCTTCGGAATCGGGGGCTCGAGAAAGGCATAGTAGAACGCCGATACGGCCATCTTGCGACCGGCATCACCGTTATGACCATCCCAGACAAAGAAGGTAATTGGGATGTACTTGCCGACCTCGAAGAAGGTATCTTCGTCGTAGTCCTGGTCTTTCTTGTTCCCGAGCGGGCGCTGGATCATGAGCGTCCACCGTCCATCTTTCCACTCTCCCTTGAGTACCTTCAGGAACTCCTCGTAGCTGTCCCGCTCCTCGAAATCCTGGTCCCAACCGGTTCCCTTGAAGGCGCGGAACGATCCATCAGCCTCCCACTTCACGATGTCGGCCGCAAAC
>CAZZPI010000061.1:8499-9120 GCA_964655865.1 uncultured Nitrospiraceae bacterium | reverse complement strand
GTTTCTCGGTACGCCTCCAACCGGACGGGACTCCGCCGCCCGACCCTCGACTCCCCCATCCGTTGCGAGGACGCGTCGGACCGTCATCGGTCTAGCCTCCCGTGATCCCTCTCCACGACGACAACCCAACAACGCTGACGCCGGTCGTGACGGTCACCTTCATTGGCGCGTGCGTCCTCGTGTTCCTCTACCAGGTTTCCTTGCCTCCGGCATCGGGCGAAGCGTTCGTGTTCCAGTACGGCGCGATCCCCGCGCTTGTCTTCGGACGGGCAGACGCGCCACTGGAGTCTGTTGCGATCCCGGCCTGGGGCACGTTGTTCACGAGTATGTTCCTGCACGGCGGGTGGATGCACCTGATCGGCAACATGCTCTATCTGTGGATCTTCGGCAACAACATCGAGGACGTGATGGGCCATGTTCGGTTCGTCTTCTTCTATCTCGTATGCGGCCTCCTTGCCGCGCTGAGCCATGCCCTGACCGATCCGGCCTCGCCGATTCCGATGGTCGGCGCAAGCGGCGCGATTTCCGGCGTGCTCGGCGCGTATCTCCTGTTATTCCCCCGCGCACAGGTCTTGGTCTTCATTCCCCTGGGGATCGCGTCACGAACCATGTATGTCCCCG
>CAZZPI010000061.1:0-8489 GCA_964655865.1 uncultured Nitrospiraceae bacterium | reverse complement strand
TTCGTCATGCAGCTCGTGAGCGGAGGGCTCAGTGCAGGGACCCGAGGTGGAGGGGTGGCGTTCTTCGCCCACATCGGGGGGTTCATCGCCGGCATGGTGTTGATCGGAATGTTCAAACGACCGGAAGTGCCCTTCTTCGCTCCCGGTCGGCGCCACTACCTGCGGTAACCTTTTCAACGCTCCCCAATGACGCGGCGCCGTTCCCGAAGAGCAAGGGAAACAGCTAGCCCAAACTATTCAAGCGGCTTCGTCACCTTCCACTCGTCGCTTTACCCGTGGCATCGCAAGAGCAGCCGGTTCCCCAGCAAGGGATGCCCGGCACGGAAACGGGGCGCTCATTGCTTCTCTGTTGCGATGGGCCCAGGCAGCAGAAGCGCTCATGAATCATGCGGCTTAACGTTTCGGCGACTCGGGAAGCTCGCGCAAAAGCTGCGAGGAGCCAGGACACCACTTGTTGGCGGGCAGGATGCTTTTCCCGACTTCCTGCAGGTTATCCTCTATGAAGCGGATCGCGCCCTCACAGCGGGGATCGGTGAGAAGGGTGAAGGAGATGCTCCGAGGATCGAGGTGATATCGCCAGGGTTTATTGTAGGGCTGCGGGGTCGGCACAACGGTCCCCACGATGTGCTTGTCATACTTCTTGGTAAGGATGGCTCTGGCCTCGTTGATCTTTTCCGGATCCGTCAACTTGATAACGAACGTATCGCCCGGCAAGGTCATGAACTCGAAGTAGGCTTCTCGATCACCCCGAAGCATCCCCGGTGACGTCGCGTTTTCATTCGGCACCTGGGATCCCGACTGCGCGCAGCCGCTCGACGTCACGACTACCAGGACGCAGAAGAGTACGATACTGAGACGGGAATGAGAGACGGCCCTCATGACGATGCCCGCGGCCAGGGCGGCGACCCGGCGCGCATAGTCACCGACAAACGTAACATGTCCCATCTTCCGGCCGGGGCGGACGGACCGCTTCCCGTACACATGCAGGCAGGCGCCGGATGTGCCGAGCCATTTATCGCGTCCCGACCCCGTCGTCACGTAGTCGATCTCCTTTCCGAGAAGATTGACCATGGCGGCTGGACTGAGCAGGTGAGTGTCCCCCAAAGGTAGATCGCACAGGGTCCGCACCTGTTGCTCGAATTGTGAAACCGTGCAGGCATTCAAAGTGTAGTGTCCCGAGTTGTGAGGTCGCGGGGCGATCTCGTTGATCAGCACCCGTGAATCCGCAAGGACGAAGAGTTCCACGCAGAAGACACCCACGCCCTCCAGCGCCTCCACGGCAACCCGTCCGATGCGCTCGGCCTGATCCGCGACTGCTGATGACACGTTCGCCGGTACGCGAGTCGTCCGCAGAATTCCTCCCTCGTGAACATTCTCGACCACAGGGTAGACGCGGCACGCTCCGTCCCGCGAGCGCGCGACCAAAATCGAGATCTCCCGCGTGAAGGGCACAAAAACCTCGAGGATCCAACGGCGATTCGCCTGCTCCTCTTGACCAAGGCGTCTCTGCACGGCTCCGATCTGCTCAGGAGAATCAAGGCGCCACTGACCTTTTCCGTCATATCCGGAAGTCGCCGTCTTGACGAGGCAAGGAAATCCCACGTTGTCGGCGCGGGAGAGGTCGGCCGGTGACGCAAGAGGTAGAAACGGCGGCACAGGAAGGCCATGCTGGCTCAGGAATCGCTTCTGCTCGATGCGATCCTGCAGCCGCCGCAACACACGGCTACACGGTCTTACAGGAACAACCTGCTCCAGTTGCTCGCACAGCGAGATCGGGATGTTTTCCCACTCATAGGTCACAGCCTGGACCAGATCAGTCCAGGCCTTGATGGTTTTTTCATCTGAAAAGGGCTCGTCGCAGGCATGGTCGGCCCAGCGGTGCGCAGGAGCGTCCGGATCGGGATCCCATACCGCGACCCGATACCCCAGCCGACGGGCAGCCTGGGCGAACATCGCTCCAAGCTGTCCTCCACCCAGCACGCCCAAGACTGCTCCAGGGGGAAGAGGTTTCATGCTCACGACCGCCGACGCTGCTGCGCGGACTTTTCCCGCGCGCGTGGATGCGAGAGCCGCCCGGCCTCCGGCGACTCAAGCACCATCTGAGTCTGTCGGCTCCTGAAGTTCTTGAGACGGCGCAGCAGCCCCGCATCGCGCCCGGCCAGAATTTGCGCAGCGAGCAAAGCGGCGTTTTCCGCGCCGCCGATGGCCACGGTTGCCACCGGAACTCCTTTTGGCATCTGGACGATCGAGAGGAGCGAATCCAGGCCGCGAAGATTTTCCGTCGGGATCGGCACACCGATCACGGGCAAGTGTGTCTTCGCCGCCATCATCCCCGGCAGGTGGGCCGCCCCCCCGGCGCCGGCAATGATGACCTGAATCCCTCTGTCTTCGGCCTGCTCTGCATACGCGAAGAGGCGGTCCGGCGTCCGGTGCGCGGACACGACCAAGAGCTCGTGGGGAATCTTCAATTGATGGAGTATTGCGGTGGCTTTTTCCAAGACGGGGAAATCCGTCTTGCTCCCCCCTACCACCCCGACGATCGGCCTTCCTGTCCGCATCCCCATCGCTGGCTCCCACGTCAGCCGGGATTCCTTGGAGTTGGGCAAACTTAGCGGTTCTCCCTCGAAGGGTCAAGCGTCGGGATCCGGCGAACCCCCGACCATCCGATAAAGCATTCCCGATTTGACCGATGCGCAGGCGTTCTTCTATGATGAACCGTCATTTTGCTTCCCACTAGGGAGCCACTGATGGAGCGCCTCGGGGCTGGCCTCAAGAGCAAGCTGCGGTCTCTCGTCAACCAACCGAGCGGTCTCGACGAGATCGTCATTGACGATCTGGCGACCTCCTCCAAGCTTCAATCCTGGGAAGCCGTTCAGATTCCGGATCGTCTCAAATTTTCCTCCCGACTCGCCGTCAAGCTCGTCGTCTTCTTCGCTCTGATCGTGGCGTTCGTCCCGTGGACGCAGACCGTCACGGTCACCGGGCAACTCTCGGCCTATACTCCGTATGAACGGCCTCAGGACATCGAGGCCCAAATTACGGGCCGCATCAAGAAGTGGCACATTTTCGAAGGCGTCCGCGTCAAGCAGGGAGACCTGATCCTTGAGCTAGACGACTACGATCCCAACTTCATGTCGCCCGACTTGCTCGGCTTACTCGAGCAACGGAAAAAAGCGCTGGAGGAAACCCGTCACGCCGCGTTGGGACGAGCAGAAGACTTGGAGAAGCGCATCAAGGAAATGCAAAACCTCGTCAAAGCCGCCGTGCCCTCCGCCGAAGCTCGAGTCATCGAGGCCGAGAACAAGGTGCGCGAAGCGCACCAGCGAGTCGAAGCCGCGAAAATCGCCGTCGCGACGGCCGAGCTGAACGTCGACCGGCATCGGCAGCTCGTCGAGCAAGGCTTGGTCTCCCAACGTGAGCTCGAGTTAGCCATTCAAGCCGCGATCGCCAGCAAAGCCGACCTCAAGGGAGCCCAGGCCTCCCTGAAAGCGGCCGAACAAGCCATGAAGGCCTTGAGTTTCGGACGCGATCAGGTCAGTGCCGAGGTGCTGCAGCGGCTGCTCGATGCCGAGGCCGCGAGAGACCAGTCGTTTGCGGACGCCGCCAGGGCGGCGGATCAATTGGCCGACGTGTCGTTGCGTTTATCCAACGCCCAGATGCGTCGTGCAGCAAGTCGCATCCTCGCCCCTATCGACGGGACCGTCGTGAAGATGGCGCAGGCAGGTGCCGGGGAAACCGTCCGGCAGGGCGACAAGATTGTTCGCATCTCCCCCGCCAGCGCCGATAAAGCGATCGAGATGACGGCGGACGGGCTCGATGCTCCCCTACTCAACGTCGGACGCAAAGTCCGCATCCTCTTCTACGGCATTCCGGCCATCCCGCTTCCCGCATGGCCGGAGTTGATGGCCGGCACGTACGGCGGGATCGTCAAGGTGATCGACCAGGTGGACGACGGCAAGGGCAACTTCCGCTTCTGGGTCGTGCCTGATCCGGAGGATCGCCCCTGGCCGCCGCAGGAGCACGTCCGTCAGGGGACCAAAGCCATGGGATGGGTCATCCTCAACCGTGTTCCGCTCTGGTACGAGTTGTGGCGGCGATTCAACCTCTTCCCGCCGGATTACCAGGAACGGCCACCCAGTTTGATCGACACGCTGCTGCCTAAAGCCGGGCGTGGGTCCAAGTAATCATCGACATTTCCCCGCCCCCTGTGTCTTCGAGACCTCTGAGTGCCACACATTCCTTTTCGAGCTGCAGGCGGCACTCAGCCACCATCACCATATGCTCAGACGAAAGGAGTGACGCGATGTCAAAACCCGCTTGGGTCCTCTTGATAGGCCTGGGATGCTTCCTCCTCACAGGCATAGACGCATGGGCAGGCCTTACTGAGGAAGTCAGAGGGAAGCCGTTGCCGCCCATCCCGTTGTCCCTGGACGAAGTGCTGGCATGGATCGATCGGACCCATCCACTCCTGAAGGGCGCTGGCACGGAAAAGATCGCGGCTCGAGGCAAGATGCTCAAGGCCTTGGGTTCCTTCGAGCCGGTGGTCGTCAACGACACGGAGCTCGAACGGTTTATTCCAAGCAGCGGACCTCAAGACACGAGAACCGTGGGCTTCAACGACACGTTGATCGAAGCCCGGCATCCTTGGGGCTTTCGCGGGTCCGCCGGGATTCGCGAAGTGATCAACGGGCCGGCTAAAATCCCGGACCTCGCGTTCAATAACAACAACAGCCAAGTGATCCTGGGAGGGTTCTTTCCGCTCCTGAAGGGATTGGTCACGAACCCCGAGAACGCGGAGCTGCAGCGTTCCCAGCTCGCCGACCCGATGGCCAACGTGAAGATCGCGCAAACCCGCCAGGACCTGTTTCTCGCCGCCGCCACGCAGTTCTGGGATTGGGTCGCCGCGGTGAAACTGGCGGACGTGCAGCGCCGCGCGGTCGCCGTCGCGGAAGACCGCTTGAAGCAGGTCGAAGGGCGCGCGAAGGCTGGGGCCGTGGCGCCGCTCGATGTCGTGGAAGCCGGACAGGAAGTGCAGCGCCGGCGCGAGGTCGCCGTCGCGGCGCAACGCGCGGTCGAACAGGAACAGTACAGGCTCTCGATGTTCTTATGGGAACGGGGCAAACCGGTCCAGCCATCGATCGAGCGGGTCCCGGAGTTCCCCGTCCCGACCCCCGTACCCACGATGGAAACGATTCAAGCCGACAAACTTCAGGCCAAGGCGGAGCGCCCTGAGGTCAAGGAAGTGGACATCGAAGCAAAGCTGAACAACATCGACTTGGAGCTGGCCAAGAACAACCTCCTTCCGAGTCTGGACGCCGAAGCCGCGCCAGCCCGAAATCCCGAGAAATTCGTCCTCGGCCTCGGCTATCGGTTCGGGCTCGAGCTGAGGGTCCCGATCTTCCAACGAAAAAGTCGCGGCGAGGTGCTCGAAGCGCAGGGCAAAGCGGACCGGTTCGTCCTCGTCCAGAAATTCCGCGAACAGCAGGTCGTGGTGGATGTCGACAATGCCCTGTCGGCCATCCAACGAGCCAAGGAACGGATCGGCATCGCCGCCGATTCCTTCCGCATGGCCAAAACGCTCGAGGACGGCGAGCGGTTCCGCTTCAGCTTGGGAGCGACGAGCGTCTTGTTCGTGAACCTCCGCGAACGAAATTCAGTGGACTCCGAAAACCAGTTGATTCGGGCCAAGGCCGACTACCAGAAGGCGCTGGCGCTGTACCAGTGGTCCATCGGCGCGTGGAGCAAGAGCCTCCCCTCGGCCGTTCCCGTGACGTATCGGGCCCGCGACTAAAGCGGAGCGGAGTGGCATTTCCAGGGCGGCTCTGATAGGGTACCTAAGCGATCTTTGCGCGTCAGGGTTGACCTGGCGCGCCGCTCCGGGCGCGGGGTGAGGCTCTCCGAGGCACGCTCAGAGTAGGGCGGGGCGTTCATGGCTCAAGCATCATATGGGGCAACTCCGACGAATCCATTCACGACGATGGTCGGTCACCTCGGCTTGCTCTTCCGTCTGGAACGACGGGTGCTGGGGCTGATCTTCTCCTATTCGGTCGCGATCGGTCTGTTCTCCCTCATCATTCCGTTGACGGTCCAGGAGCTCGTCAACACCTTTGCCTTCGCCATCCAGCCCGTCACCATCGTGACCTTAGCCGGCATCATGGTGCTGACGCTCCTCTTCGTCGGCGCCTTCCGCGCGTTGCAGTTCTACGCGGTCGAGATCCTGGAGCGGCGGATCTTTGCGCGCGTCGCGATCGCGATGACGCAACAGTTTCCGCGCTTGCGGTTCAAGGGTTTCAAGCCCCGTTTCGCGAATCTCTTCGTCGAAACCATCCTCATGCAGCGGGCCGTGTCGGTGCTCTTGATCGACTTGGTCAACGTCATCGTCGGCGGCGCCGTGGGCATGACGATTCTGGTCTTCTACCATCCTTATTTCCTCCTCTTTAACGCGGTGCTCCTGGCCGGCTTTGCCGTCGTGTTCTTTCTGATGAGCCACGGCGGACTCAAGGCCGAGCTGGACGTCTCGCACGCGAAGTACGACACGCTGCACTGGGTGCAGGAGATTTCCTATAATCTCCTCCATTTCAAATCCACCGACAGTCAGCCCCTCCTCATACAGAAAACCGATAATTTGATCAGCACTTACTTGAGCGCCCGCCGGACGCGCTTCAGCGTGCTCATCCGTCAGTTTCTGGGATCGGTGGGATGGCAGGCCGTCGGCCATAGCGGATTGATCGCGACGGCAGGCTGGCTGCTGGCGATCGGGCAGCTCACGCTCGGTCAGTTCGTCGCTGCCGAGGTGGTGGTCGGAACGCTCTTGCTGAATTTCGACGCGGTCGTCAAACGGATGGGCCACATCTTCTATTTCTTGGCCGCCGCGTCCGAGCTGAACGCTTTCTTCTCCTTGCCCAAAGATCAGGATACCGTCACGCTCTCCGTGCCGTTACCGGATCCGACCCTGCACGGCATCCGGCTGACGTGCAAAGATGCGACGTTCGCGCCTGCCGGCGGGCCGGCCGTTTTCGAACACTTCGACCTCGAGGTCACGCCCGGAGAGAAGGTCGGGATCTACGCCAACACCACCGTCGCGAAGACGGCGCTGGCGCGCATCCTCGCGGGCTTGGAGGTTCCGACCGGCGGGGTTGTTCGGTACAACGGAGTGGATCTCCGCCATCTCGACCTCGACACCGTCAACAAGTGCCGCGGGTTCGTGCTGGATTCTCAGTTGTCCTTGTTCGAGGGCACGCTGGAAGAAAACATCGTGTTGGGACGCTCCTACGTTCCTTACGCCGACGTGCGGTGGGCCCTGCGGTTCGTGGAACTCGAAGAAGAAGTGGACGCGCTTCCGCAGGGGCTGAAAACCCACGTGCGGGCGCCGGGCAGGATCTGGGCCCCGACTCACATTCTCCGCATTCTCATCGCCCGGGCCATTCTCGGGCGTCCGCAGATCCTCATTTTCGACGGGATGATTCATAATATGCAGCCTGCCTTGCGCGAAACCATCATCCGACGCTTGTGCTCGAAAGAAGAGGCCTGGTCGGTCATCTTCGTGTCCAACGATCCGAACCTCACCCCGCACGTCGATCGCCGCATTGTGCTGAACTAAGCTCGTCGCGCCGGCCGCTTGACATCGAGCGGGCGTTTAACCAGACTCTCCCCCAACGTGATGTCTTTCTCGGAGACCCTTCATGCAGGCTGAGGGCCCTCCCCGCACGGCCCCCTCGTTCAGTCTGCTGTGGGCGACCGTCAATCGCCTGAGCCTCCTGATCGGCCTGGAGCGGCGGATTCTCGCCCTCATCGCCTCCTACGCCCTCGCCATCGGCCTGTTCGCGCTCATCGTGCCGCTGACCGTTCAAGAGCTCGTCAACACCTTCGCCTTCGCCATCCAGCCCATCATGATTCTGACGCTCGCGGGGATCATGATGCTGGCGCTCCTCTTCACGGGCGCCTTCCGCGTGCTCCAGGCCCGCGCGGTGGAGATCCTCGTCCAACGCCTCTTCACGCGCATCGCCGTGGCGATGACCGAGCTGTTGCCGCAATTCAAGGAAGAGACGTTTCAGCCTCGCTTCGTGAACTACTTCATGGAGGCCGAGCTTCTGCCGCGCGCCGTCGTCGCGATGCTGGTCGATCTCGTCAACGTGCTGGTGTCCGGCGCCTTCGGCATGACGATCCTGGTCATGTATCACCCCTACTTTCTGGGGTACAACCTTCTGCTGCTCGGCGGCTTCGCCTGTGTCGTCACGCTGTTCGGTCAGGGCGGCTTCCGCATCACACAGACCGTCTCCCGGCTGAATTACGACATGTTCGATTGGCTGCAGGACATCGCCCACAATCGACTGCACTTCAAAGCGACGGACAGCATGCTGTTGCTGCTCGAGAAAACCGACGCCTTGGCGCGAGAGTACGTCATGGCTCGGAGGACTCGATCGGATATCTTGACGGGTCGCCAGTACAAGAGCTCCGTCATCTGGCAGGCGTTCGGGCACAGCGCCATG
>CAZZPI010000060.1:8329-9165 GCA_964655865.1 uncultured Nitrospiraceae bacterium | reverse complement strand
CGGACGCGTTGTTGAGGCATCGTTCCGCTCGGGTCGAGTCGCGGTGGTCAAGGAATGTTTTTCCGAGCTGACTGTAAGTCAGTGCGAGGCCTTCTTCGTTGCCGACGACCCTATGGTGCTCCAGGGCTTGCTTGAAGGACTGGACCGCGCGATCCCATTGCCCCTCGCGGGCTTCCTGCATCGCAAGGTTGTGGTAGAGCAGGCCGAGCGCGCGGTGGTCTTCGAGCGGCTTGAGGAGATCCAAGGCTTCAAGATAATAGGGCCGGGCCTTCTCCGGCCGACCCGCTCCAACCTGGAGATTGCCGAGATTGACCAACGTGTGGGCGATCGCGTGTTGATTGTGTTCCGTGCGCTGGATGGAGAGGACCTCGCGGTAGCACCGCTCGGCGGCGTCAAACTCGCTCATTAAGGCGCATGTGTTGCCGAGATTGCCGAGCGAGTCGGACAGGGCGCTCACATCGTTGGTTGCGCGATCATCCGCGACAGCTTGTTCGTAGGCCGCTCTCGCCTGCGCAAGCTGGCCGCGATGGAGAAAGATACGCGCCCGGTGTTTGTCGGCATCGGACATAGGCTTTCTGCTAAGCCCTCACCATTACCTCTCCCCTGAGGGGAGAGGATTAAGGTGAGGGGTGAAATGTCATTAGCCTGCAAGCTCTGCGGCAGAACCGTCGTCAGCCCCCGAGGAACTCATTACCCCTGCCTGATCACACCTAACGTTTCACGAAGTGTTGTTAATCTCCGCCCTTCACGGTATCGCGGCGAAACTCCTCGTGGCTCTCATCCTCATCTTCAAGACCCAGCCCCTGTCTGAAGGATTCGTACAGCTCTGTGATCTT
>CAZZPI010000060.1:0-8319 GCA_964655865.1 uncultured Nitrospiraceae bacterium | reverse complement strand
GCGGGAGTCATCTGCGTCGCGGCGGGCGAGAAACTGCTCGCAAAGTCTGATGCCCGTGTGGAAGTGATACGCGATCGTCTCTTCCACCGCTTGCTGCCAGGTAATGTAAATACAGAAGGCCTGAAACGACCGCGCGGTGTGATGATGCGACGCAAGGTCGAGCAACCCTTCGTACGCGTGGCGGGCCGCAGGACCCGTGTTGGAAGAAAAAGCCTCTTCCAATTCAACGGCTCTCTCCCAATCGGAGCCGAGCTCGGCCTTGCCTTCCTGAAATGCCGCCTGCGCCGCCAAGGCTGGATCGAATCGCATTGGCCTCTACTCCAGGTCGCGGGGGAGGTCGTGTGTGTACTGCGGTAATCGTGGCTACACCGTTGTATCCGCCATATTGCACGGCAGGCCACAGGCCATGCTCGCTCCGCTCATTTACCAACTCTCTGCGGGAAGTGTCAAAGGCGCTCGAGAGGCGTGCCCCTGTCATGGGGGCGACACCCTGCGCAGTTCCCTAAAGGCGGATCGTCGCGCAACTCGGGTTTGAGCACAAACTCGACATGAATTGACGTTTACTTTCTTTCCTCCGGCTCTGTAGACTGGATTTAGCCGCACGATGAGTATTGAGCAGCCAATCCCCACAGCGGCAACCGACGCTGTGTCGACTGATCCGATTGATCGGGTCATTCGATATCATGTCCAAACCAAGCATCATTTCTATCGCTATGCGCGCTCGCTCGGGTTTTTGGATTGGGCGAATCAGCCTGATCCGTTTCGGCGCTACGAGGGCGCACCGCTGTATCAACTTCCGTTGCTGAAGGCGGATGAGGAGCCGCTGTCGCCGTTTTATGACGCCATCTATCAGCCTGGCGCCGTTCCTTCTCAGCCCGTCTCGGTTCGAGCTCTCTCGAGGTTCTTTGAATTTGCCCTGGCGTTGTCGGCCTGGAAACGGGCCGGGCAGTCGGAGTGGGCGCTGCGGAGCAACCCATCTTCCGGCAACTTGCATCCCACGGAGGGGTACGTGATCTTGCCGAAGATCGATGGGCTCGATCTTGCTCCAGGACTCTATCACTATGCCCCGAAGGAACATGGGTTGGAGCTTCGCGCCGAGTTCTCTCCTGAAGAAATAGCACGGTTGCTCGGCCCGTTCCCTCCCGACGCATTTCTGTTCGGCCTCACCTCCATCCTCTGGCGTGAGGCGTGGAAGTATGGGGAGCGCGCGTTCCGCTACTGTAATCACGATATCGGGCATGCCATCGGCACGGCGCGAATTGCCGCTGCGACGCTCGGTTGGAGTATGGTGCTGCTGGATGGGACAGATCAAGAGACGATCGCGACGCTCCTGGGCACCAACCGCCGTCAGGATTTCTCGAACGCTGAAGGAGAACATCCGGAGTGCGTGGCGGTGATTTGGCCATCAGATTGGGCAATGGGCAAGGGATACGAGGCAATAGGGGAAGAACAAGCCATCCAGTTGTTTCTCGATTCAGTGGCGGTTAAGGAACTTGCGCAAGCGCCGTGGCATGGGAAGGCGAATCGGTTGAGCAGGGATAAGCCTGTGCCGTGGGAGATTATTGATGACGCAGCGGCTGCGAGCTGGAAGACTATTTCGGAGGAGTGGTTCGTGCCCCTGTCCCAGCCCTCTCCCATGGCCCATTGCAATAGCCGGAGCAATGGGCACCCCGGAGAGGGTTGGGGTGAGGGCCGTGAAGTGTTCGCCGGCCAAATCATTCGCCAGCGACGGAGCTCAGTGTCATTTGACGGCAAGACATCGATTTCCTCAGTGACCTTCTTTCGCATGCTCCATCGCGTGATGCCGAAGGCCGATCGGGCTCAACTGGAGCGGCCCATACCCTGGGATACCTGGCCCTACGAGCCTGCGATTCATCTCCTGCTTTTTGTTCATCGTGTTGAGGGCTTGACGCAGGGGCTTTACTTCCTGGTCCGCGACCCGAAAAGCTTCGTATTTATCCAGCAATCGATGCGTCCGGAGCTCAAGTGGGTACCGGCACCCGGTTGTCCACCCAACCTACCGCTCTACTGGTTGCTCGAAGGCGATGCAAGGCGGTTGGCCGCGCAGGCGAGCTGCCATCAAGATATCGCGGGTGACAGCGCCTTCTCACTCGGGATGTTGGCTGAGTTCGAAGGCCGCTTACGGCTGACGGGCCCGTGGTTCTACCCGCGGTTGTTTTGGGAATCGGGCTTGCTCGGTCAGGTGTTATATCTTGAGGCCGAGGCGGCTGGGGTGCGCGCAACCGGGATCGGCTGTTTCTTCGACGATCCGGTCCATGAGATCGTGAGCATCAAGAATGTATCCATGCAATCGCTGTATCATTTCACCGTCGGTGGACCCATAGAAGATACGCGCTTGACCACGCTGCCGCCGTACCATCACCTGAAGCGCGGTTCGTGAAGCGTCCCTCGAGGCGGCTCGGCCTGCGACGAGCTCAGTCGAGTCGGACTGTGAGCTCGCCCATCGACTTTGCTCAAGGCCGTGAGCCTGTCGAACGGTCGAACCGTGAAGCGTCTGGGACGAGAGACGAACGACGAGATACGAGGGACGAGCTAAGAAATGTTTAAGATCAAAAAGAAATCGGACAAGCCGAAAACGCCGGTCCTCTACAACATCATCGAAGACTACTCGGAATTCGACGCGCCGGGTAATGTCACCGTCTGTGCGATGACCGAGTCGGAGGATCTCGCTGCGCACGCAAGGATTCTCTCGGATAGTTACAACATCCCGCTGGATAGGATGGCGCAGTTACTCAGCGAGGGCGGGGTCTATGTGTATCCGCAGGAGGGAGGCCTCCTCAGAAGAGGCCTCTTCGCCTGTCGGGTCGATCCGACCGGAGCGTCTCCCAAGCAGACCTGGGTGCTTGACCTTATGCAGTTCGCCGAGGCCGAGCAACTAGCTGCGTCGCGGCGGATCTCGCTGGATGAAGCGGCCTACGAAGTATTTCGGCGAACCTTGCCGGATGAATTGAAGAACAAGCTCGTGCAGAAGAATCTCGGCCTCGACTATCGCTCATTGGATCGCGCTGTGGCAAAGGGAGGCGACATCAAGTACATCGACTTCCGCAAAGACTGGTCGCCGCATTTCAAGCGGCTCTGTATCATGCCGGACGGTCGGCTCGTCGAAACGGGAGGGCTGGAGGAGTTCGCGCAGTTGCACGGCATCACGACCGCACAGGCCAAGACTCTCGTGGAACAGGGAGGCACCCTCGAAGTGAATGGGGAAGTCCTGGCCTGTCAGATCGTCAATGGCCAACCGGCCGTGGCGCGATTCAACGCCAAACAGTACGAGAAAGCCAAGGAATTGGTTGCGACGAAAGGCCTTCACCTCATGGATGCTTTGAGCGAAGTCGGGTACAGCGATCCGGTCATGATGCGTGCCTTGGCACGAAAGGAACTGACCGGCCGGCGATGAAGCGCCGAAGCGATGATGTGTTAATGGTCACAAAGGAGACTGTCGCATGTATCGACTGATCGGGCTTATGACGCTCGCCTGTTTGTTGGCCGGATGCGCCGCGCGCAAACCGATTCTCTATCCCAATCCGCATTACCAATCCGTCGGAGCCGAGGCCGCGGAGCGGGATATCGAAGACTGCCAGGAGCTGGCGAAGGATGCAGGCGCGACGCCGAGCCAGGGGAAAACCGCGCAAGTCGCAGGCAGTACGGCCGTAGGCGGAGCGGTGGGGTCTGCCGCCGGAGCGGTCGGAGGTGCAGTCGTTGGGCGTCCCGGACGAGGAGCGATGGTGGGCGCAGCCGGTGGGGCGACGGCCGGGTTCCTACGCGGGCTCTTCCGTCGCTCGCCGCCCAGCCAGGCCTATGTCAACTTCGTCAACCGATGTTTAAAGGAGCGGGGCTACGACGTCACCGGGTGGGAGTAGAAGAAATGAGGAATGTGAAATGAGGAATTGGGGACAAAGAAGAGGCGTTACGCCTTGGCAAGCTCTTCCTCGACGGCTTTCAGGAGAACCTTAAGGTCGAACGGCTTTTCGAAAGTGCGGCGTGCCCCGAAGAGCTTGGCCACTGAGAGGAAATTCCGATCGCCCTGGGCGCCGGTGATCGCGATGATCTTGGCGTCCACGTATTCCCGGGACAACTGCAAGGTCGCCTCCAGGCCGTCGGTTTCCGGCATCAGCAGGTCCATAATGACCAGGTCCACGGGCTTCTTGCCGTAGACCGTCAGTCCTTCCCTACCGTCCTTGGCCTCCAGCACCTTGTATCCGGCCTTTTCCAGGACTTCCCGGAGCAAATTTCTGATCGACTCTTCGTCATCGATGACGAGGATCGTCGCCATGGTGACCCTATATTAGCGCGAGGTGCCCTTCGAGGCAACCATAGAAATGATAAGTGCAGGGCGGTGAAGATCCCATTAACTTGGGGCCACGCCCTAGCCCGCTAAAGGCGAAGCTTCTTGCCCGTGGAAGTGTGGTCGCGGGAGGCGAGCTCCTTTTCCACCAAGGTCGCATCTGACCAGGGTTGAGGATGGTTCCTCAAATGGCGCAGCATCGACGATTGCATGTGCGGGACGAGAGTGGGTTGCCATTTTCGAACGAGGTCCGGATCGGTCGCCCACTGAAGGACCCGTTGGGCCCGTTCAACCGAAAGCGGGTGATCGGGATCATGGAAAGCATCGTGAACATGCTCCGCGATCGCGGGGTTGTTAATCAGCGTTTGGGCATAGGACCGCACTTGGGCATCAAGGCGAAAGGTCAGCATGAGCGTCGTGGTCAACTCATCGAGACCGTCGGACTGTGATGACAAAGGCAGATTCCACTGGGCTTGGAGTCGCTGAGCGATCTCGAAAAACATGGAGTACACAAGGGCGTCGCTCGCTTGCGTTCTGTCGTGCAGCGTCGCAACAAGCTGGCGGGCATATTCCAGGCACAGAGTTAAGTTCGAGGACCGGACGAAGGGCTTGTTGGCCTCGCAGGCTTTCACCTGCACCGTGAAGGGCTCAAAGATAAACGTCTGGCCCAGCTTCTGCTGCATCGCCTTCAGTTGCTGTTCTACCGCACGGAGCCGCTCGGCGGCTGCAGCTCTTGCCGCCGCATCGCCCAACGTCGCGTGTGCGGTCAAGTTCACCTGACGGGCCGCGGTGCCCTCCCGGTTGTCCAGCACCACATAGTAGTCTCCCTTTTGCTGGATTGTGACTGAGAAGCCCAACTTCGCTTCAACGAGGCCCCAGAACAGAGGGTGACGGACCTGGGGGAACAGACGGTGGTCTACCCAGTCCAAGAATCCGACGCTCAAGGGACCATCAGTCTTGACGGCAAACAACACGGCCACGTCCTTTGGCAGGTTCTTCAAGCGCAACGTCTTCCATTTTCCCGGAGGCACTTCCACGGAAAAAGTCATCGGGCCAGAACCGGCGGCGCCGAGTGAAGGCAGGAAGAGGCAGAAAGCTGTCAGTATCGTGATGGCGATCGTCGCGATCACTTGCCACGTACAGCAGAGGAAAGCCGCGCGGACGATCTGTCGCAGCCTCTTTGTAGGTCGGGTGGCCTGCAAGAATAAGGTCATCGTACGCAGCGATCATAGAACACACTGAAGATGGAAAGCGAGGGCGGGAGCAGGGAGCTTTGTGTGATGAGGACGCCGCCGTCAGACTCACCTGGGCCGAACGGCGCTAACCCCGAAGCAACGCTGCTGCCTTGAGCGCGGCTGCCGTGCGGTTCTTGGTCTGCAAGACGAGGTAAATCCGTTCCAGATGCTTCTTCACCGTGCGTGGGCTCAACCCAAGGCCGAATCCTATCTCCTCATTAGACTTGCCTTGAGCCAACCAGCCTAACACCTCAGCTTGGCGCTTCGTCAGTCCTGCATTTTGCAGCTTGGCAAATGTCGGCTGCGACTGTAAGTCTTCCAGAAAAAGGAATTGCTCGAACCCTGCGCCGAACACCCGGACCTTGACCGGGAGGGGCGCGTCTCCTTCACGCCATTGTTCAGCAGGTGAGAGACCGGGATCAATCTGGGATTCATCACGTTGCGCCCGCAACCGGCTGAGAACAGTGAAAGCTTTACCCCCTACGAAAGTAGGGGGTAAGCCCGCGAGCCCAATTGTCCAAGAACTTCTTCAGTCGTCAATTCCCCAAAAACCATTCGCTCCGAAGGCGCGAGAATGACGATGATGCAGCGATCCCTTCCACTTCATCAAGGCCGCGTCTGGGTTGGGGATGTTATGTTGTCCCTGGTGTCTAATTCTCCGATCAGGCACTACGAGTCCAGCGATGAGCGCTGTTCTCAAGAAAATAGGAGTATTTCGATCCGGCACGCGGCTTAAAGATTGCCGAGCGTCCGGCTTCTCTTCATCCCAACTCTTACGGCCGACATTTTCGTTGACAAATTTATGTCTGAGGAGCTAATTAGGCCACCCGCTCTTGCAACACATCGGGCGTGAAGCGTTGCCCATAAAGCCTTCACGGGGCATGCAGGGCTTTAACACGATGCCCGAAAGCGTCTAGTGCTCTTCTAGTAGTGTCTCGGATTTACCCAAAGAGTGAGGAGCCTCGTGATGAACGTTTGGGGAGGCCTCCTTTACCGTGCGTGTGGATCTGATCTAAGTGCCAGGGTGAACTTCATTTATCGTCCAGCGTGGATCAGACCTCCTTCCGGTTACATTTCGGATCAATCCGACCTCAATGTCTCTGAACAGAAATCCTTCTTGCCACTCAGGAGCAGGTTTCTCTACGGTCCTCGGTTGGAGTCTCTCTCAGGACCGAACGCAAGCGTGCCGCAAGACAAGGTCACGAACGTTATCAAGATTGATCGCACAGAAGTCACCGCATCGAGAACCACTGGAGGATCATCGTGAGACTCACAAGGCTCGCTGATCTGTTTTACCTTCGAGAAGCGCGCAGGAAGTTGGCGAGACGACTGCTGCATCGGTCGTGTCATTCGGCACAAGGCACGGCTCGGTTGTGCTCGCCGCAGGCGCGTCAGGGCTCGACGGTGGTCGCCGCAGGCGCAGCACGCATAAGCTCTTCATTCATAATGGAGTCGCTCGAACCGCGTCTCCTCCTTTCCGGCGGGCCCACGCCCTTGCCGACCCTGGAGCTGACGCCGGCGTTGGAGCCTCAAGCGACCACAGGGACACAACAAGTTTCCGCGCTTCTTTCGACTCAGAACGTCGCGCCAGGCTCTCCAGTGAGTGTAAACGTCCAGTACACCACCAATCCCGTGGAGCCGAATCTCTCTGGTCTCGTCGTCCGGATGCATTTCGAATCCACCAAGCTCACCTTCACGGGAACCACCGGTGTCTTGCAAACGTTCCTGGACACGACCGGGCCCATCGTGCCAGAGAATGATGCGATCGATAATTTCGACGGCGACCCCGCGACCGACAAGTTTCTATTCCTCGGATGGGCTGATTTCGATACGACGAATCCCGATCAGTGGCCCGGCGACACCCTACCGGTGAGCCTTTTCACGGCAAACTTCACAGCGGCGCCGACGTTCACCAGCGGAACCACGACCATCCGGTTTACGGCGCCGGAGTTCGGTCTCCCTGAGGGCTGGACCTTCGAGAGTACCCCGGTGACGATCAGTGCAGTGGTGCCGCTTCAAGTGTCATCCACTCAGACGACCCCAAGCGGCGTCACCGTCAACTTCAATCGCGCGATCGATCGAACAGACCTTAATCTCTACGACATCTCGACGGGCGTGCTGGGTCCGGCGGACGTAACTCTAGTTGGCGCGACACTTGGGGCGGTGCGGGGATCGGTTGTCATCGCCCAAGACAATCGCTCGCTGCAGTTCATTGGCAGTAGTGGGGTTCTTCAGCCTGATAGCTACACGTTGACGCTGCGAAGCGCGACGAATGCCTTTAAAGATCTCGATGGTGGACTGTTGGATGGCAACAACGACGGCGTGCCAGGGGACAATGCGGTCCGCGCCTTCACCGTGAATCCATCGACCGCGGTGATCGTGAGTCTTCCGGATTTTGCACGTGGGGCAGGGCAGCCAGTCAATCTGCCGGCGGCGACCGGAACAGGAATTCCGATTCGAATCAGCGAGGGATCGGGAGTTCAGTCGATGGACCTCACGCTCAACTATAACCCGGCGCTGCTAACCATCACGGCGGCGAACCTTGCGCCAGGGTTGCCGGCCGATGTCGGCTTGGTCAGCAATCTCGCCACACCGGGCGGAGCGACCTTCAGCTTGACGGCGCCGACCGGACTTCCAGCCGGCCCTCGCGACGTCATCCTCCTCACCGCCAGCGTGCCCGACACTGCCACCTATCGTGACAAGCACATCCTCGATATTACACAAGTTTCTCTCAACGAAGGCGCCATCGCGGCCGTCGGTGACGATGCTCTGCATGCGGCG